>DATBKN010000096.1:0-1723 GCA_036555845.1 Gemmatimonadaceae bacterium
CATCAGCGCACAATTGGTGCGAGCGGCCTCGGGACGGACGCTCTGGTCCGGCGCGTACGACCGGGAGCTTGGCGATGTGCTGGCGCTTCAGAGCGAAGTGGCGCGGATCATCGCGCGGGAGGTTGGCGCCACCATGACGCCGGGCGAGCACGCGCGTCTGACGACGAGGCGCGCCGTCGTGCCGGAAGCCTACGAAAGCTACCTGAAAGGACTGTTCCATCTGAACCAAGGGCCCGAGAGCGTCGAAACCGCGGTGAGCGAGTTCGAGAAGGCCACGGCCCGCGATCCATCATTCGCCCCGGCGTATGCCCATCTCGCCGCCGCATACCAGGCCCTGGGCGGCACGTCGGTTGGTGTGCTGCCGGTCAACGAGGCACGCCCCAAGGCGATCGCCGCGGCGAATCGTGCATTGGCGATCGACCCACACGTCGCACGGGCGCACGCTGTTCTCGCGTTCGCCCACCAGCAGGAGTGGCGGTGGCAGGAAGCCGAAGCCGCCTACCGGCGCGCCATCGAGATCGACCCTAGCGATGCCGTGGCACACGCAGGGTACGCGCGATTGCTCGTGTGGCGTGGGCGTACGGAGGAGGGCCTCGCATACCAGCGCCGCGCCCGGGAGCTGGATGCGCTGTCCGCGCAGCGGACGGTTGATCTGGGATGGCTGCTATATCACGCGCGTCGGTACGACGACGCCATTCGTGAGCTGCAAACAGTGCTCGCCGTCGAACCTGATCACCGGGCTGCCCTGTGGTTTCTGAGCTTTGCGTTGATCGACTCGTCGCGCGTCGATGAAGCCATCCAGGTGCTCGAGCGTCTGGTGGTGCTGCGGAATCGCAATCCGGCGGACCTTGGGCTCCTGGCGAGAGCTTACGGGCGCGCCGGCCGCCGCAGCGACGCGCAGCGGATCGTCGACGAGTTGCAGCAGCGCCAGCGCGCCGGCTATGTGCCGCCGGCCCCGTTCGTCCATGCCTATGTTGGGCTCGACGACCGCGATCGCGCCTTCGCCGCGCTGGAGCGCGCCTATGACGAAGGGTCGAACATCGTACAGTTTCTGAGAACGCACCCACTGTACGACCCGCTGCGCAATGACCCGCGGTTCGCCGAGTTGCTTCGCCGGGTAGGGCTCCAGTAACGTAGTCGGCCTTCCTCACGGCTGCTGCCGGCTCAGGCCGTCAGCGCAATGAAACTCCAAGTCCGAAGCGACGGCGACGTGCGTTGCACGAGAAGTCTCCAGGTGGTCCCGCTGATCCGTGTTTGCGAGCGACTACACGAGGAGCGCGACGGTCGCCGCCGTCAGACAGGTCGCCAGCGTGCCGGCGACGATCGACTTTATACCGAGGTCGACGACATCAGCGCGGCGTTCCGGCGACATGGTGCCGAGACCCCCGATCATGATGCCGAGGCTGCCAAAATTCGCGAAGCCGCAGAGCGCATAGGTCAACAGAAGCCGGCTGCGCTCCGAGAGATCGGTCCTCGCCGCAAGGTCCAGATAAGCCACCAGTTCGTTGATGACCGTCTTGGTGCCAAGCAGCGACCCGGCTGCGCGAGCGTCATCCCACGAAATGCCGCAGAGCCAGGCGAGCGGCGCGAGCACCCAGCCGAGTCCGCCCTGGAGCGTGTACGGCGCGATGATCAGGTTGACGAGCGCAACCAGCGCGACGAACACCACGAGCATCGCCACGATGTTGAGGAGAAGCTGCACGCCTTCCAGCGTGCCGCGCGT
>DATBKN010000097.1:0-15643 GCA_036555845.1 Gemmatimonadaceae bacterium
GAGTCCTCGGGCAGCGGCTCGACCTCGAACACATCCAGGGCCGCGCCGTGCAACCGCTTGCCGTCCAAAGCGTCGATCAGCGCTTTTTCGTCGACGACCGGGCCGCGTCCGACGTTGATGAGCACCGCCTCGCGGCAGGCATTCAGTATCGCGCTATCGACCAAATGAAACGTGTCCTCGGTGAGCGGCAACGCGCAGATCAACCATTTCGCTCGTGCCGCAACGGACGCCAGATCCGCGATGCGATATGTCGCGTCGAAGGCGCCGTTGGCGTTTCCGCTCCGGGAGACTCCTTCGACAAGGCAGCCCATCGCGCGAAAGCGCCTGGCGATCTCGCCGCCGATCTCGCCAGTGCCCACGATCACGACGCGCGTTCCAGCCAGCGTCTCGATGAAACGTGGTTCCCATTTGCCCGCCCGTTGCGAACGCTCCAGCGCGCGTACCTGCTGGGTGAACATCAGCGCCCGCGTTAGGCAGTACTCCGCGATTTGCGGCCCGAAAGGCTCGCTCGTGCGCGTAACCAGAACATTCTTGGGCAGCTCCGCGCGGAAGAGAAACGCGTCGACGCCGGCGCCGACCGAGTGGATCCAGCGGATGCTCCCCCAATCGCTGATGGGCGGACGCCTGAAGCCGACGAAGACTTCGGCCCAGGCCATGTCGGCGTTTGTCACTTCCGTGAACGGTTTGCTGCGATACTCGAGATCATCGCGACGCTCGCGCAAATACGCCACGAGATTGTCGTGGATGTTGTAGCCGATCAGGATCTTTTTCGGGCAGTATGGAAGCGGGATAGCGTTAGGCGGCAAAGAACACTAGGGGCTAGGGGCTAGGGGCTAGCGCCAGGGGTTAGGGGCTAGGGGCTAGAAACATAGCCTCGAATGTGATGATGCCTGGAGGCGTTCAGGCAGAAAAGGGCTACTACACTAGCCCCTAGTCCCTAGCCCCTAGCCCCTAGCAACTACCCTAGGAACGACTCGAGCGCCCGCGCACGGGAGACGTGCCGCAGTCTGGAGAGAGCCTTTTCCTTGATCTGGCGCACCCGCTCTCGCGTGATGCCTAACAGCGCGCCGATCTGCTCCAGCGTCATCGCCTCTTCGCCGTCGAGACCGAAATACAGGCGCAGAATCTTGGCCTCGCGCTCCTTCAGGCTCGCCAGGGACTCCTCGACAGCCTCCGTGAGCGCCTTCTCGAAGGTCTGTTCGTCGGGCGGAGGATTGAGATTGTCCGGGAGATAATCGAGGAGCTTGTTGTCTTCGCCAGGCGTGATGGGCGCGTCCAGCGAAAGATGCGCCTGCGAGATCGACATCGTCTTGGCGACTTCTTCGACGGTGATGTCCATTCCGTCGGCGATCTCGGCGTGCGTCGCTTCGCGACCGAGCTCCTGCAGCAGCGCGTTGGCGCGTTTGCCGATGCGATGCAGCGTGCCCGCGCGATTGAGCGGCACCCTAACGATTCGCGACTGCTCGGCGAGCGCCTGAAGAATGGCCTGGCGGATCCACCAGACGGCGTAGGAGATGAACTTGATCCCCTTCGTCTCGTCGAATTTATGCGCCGCGCGAATGAGGCCGAGGTTTCCTTCGTTGATCAGATCGGAAAGCGAGACGCCCTGATTTTGATACTTCTTCGCCACCGAAACGACGAAGCGAAGGTTACTGCGCACTAATGCATCCAGTGCTTCCTGATCCCCAACGCGAATCGCCTTGGCCAGCTCGACCTCCTGCTCGCGTGTGATCAGCGAGTATGCGCTGATGTCGCGCAGGTATTGATCGAGGGATCCTTCATCGAGCGTCGCACGACGGCCGCTGCGACGTGGGCGACCGTTTGTTGCTACACGCGGGCGCTCGGCGACGAACTCCGCGTCCGTCGCGACTTCTTCATCCGGATAGTGCGAGAGCTCGCTCACTGTATTCGAGTACCAAGTCTGCGCCAACGAATGTGACTGAGCCACGGAACCCGCGCGGCCGTATCCGGCGAATAACTATAGTAGATGAACAGGGGCGCGCCCTTCAGCAGGCTGTCAGGCACAAAACCCCAGTATCTGCTGTCCAGCGAGTTATCACGATTGTCGCCCAGCATGAAATAGTGACGCGGTGGCACGACAATAGGGCCCCAGTTGTTGCGGGATGGATGCACCCGCGACACGCCACTTGCCGCCGCACTACGCACCAGGTAGTCGCGCTGCCATTCGAACTCTTCGTAGGCTCGGTCGACTCCTGGCTCGGAGTGATGTGCATAACGCTCTTGCTGCGCTGAGCCGTTCAGAATGAGCACGCCATCCAGCATAGCCAGCGTGTCGCCCGGGAGGCCAACGAGCCGCTTGACGAAGTGTTTGCTCGGATCACGTGGATATTCGAAGACGACGACATCGCCGTGTTTCGGCGCCCGAACAGCAGGCAGACGACGCCCTGTGAGCGGTACTTCAGCGCCATAGAGCATCTTGTTCACGAGGAGGAAATCGCCGACGAGCAGCGTTCCTTCCATGCTGCCACTCGGAATCTTGAACGCCTCGATAAAGAACGTGCGCGCGAAGAGAAAGAGAACGATCGCGACGGAAACCGACTTCGCCCACTCAACGAGGGCGTGCCACACACGCGCGCGCGGCCTGTTGACCGCACGTAGTGCGTCGGCGCGCAGCGCGTCGGGAAACTGCGAGAGGGGAGAGGTACTGGCTGGCGTGCGAATGCCCTGCGATTCCGCCATCGGTCGGTCAATTAATTCCGGGTGTCGAGCCGGCGCAAGTTGCGCGGGCGTCTCAGGCGAGGGTGCAGAGATCATGCCTGATAGGTGTCGATTTGTGCCTTCTGAAGAGCACCTGAGTAGTCGATATAACCCACCTTCGTCTCGGAATAGAACTCATACACTTGCCAGCCTCCCTCGCGGTGACCGTTCCCCGTTTGCTTGATGCCACCAAAGGGGAGATGTGCCTCGGCGCCGATAGTCGGAGCATTGATATACGTGATACCCGTGTCGAGCTCCGAGAGCGCTCGATAGGCAAGATTCACGTTACGAGTATAGAGCGACGACGATAGTCCGTACTTCACGTCGTTGTTGACGGCGATCGCCTCGTCAGGCGTGTCCACGCGCACGACGGACAGGACGGGGCCGAAGATCTCGTCCTGCTCCAGGCGGCTGCCCGGCCTAACGCCGGCGAAGATGGTGGGCGCGAAGAAGTGACCGTGCGCGAGATCCGGCTGCGACGGCTGGGCGCCGCCTAACGCAAGCTCTGCCCCCTCGCGTTTTCCGATCTCGACATAGCGCTGCACTTTGTCCACCGCGTCTCCATGGATGAGCGGCCCGACGTCCGTCGTGGCCTTGCGGCCATCGCCGAGGCGAAGCTTCGCGACCCGATCGGCCAGCCTCGCAAGAAACTGGTCGTGGATGCCCCTCTGTAGAATCAGACGACTAGTAGCCGTACAACGTTGCCCTGTCGTACCAAACGCGCCCCACACGACTCCTTCGATCGCGAGATCGGGATCGGCATCGTCGAGCACGATCTGCGCATTCTTGCCGCCCATTTCGAGTGACAATCGTTTGTGCATGCGACCACATGTCTCGCCGACGATGCGTCCCGTCTCCGTGGATCCTGTGAAGGAGATCACAGGAATTGCGGAATGTTCAACAATCGCCTTGCCGACAATCTCTCCTGCGCCGTGAACGAGCTGAATCACCTCCGGCGGAAGTCCCGCCTCGAGAAGCAGCTCGACAAGAACCGTTGCGGTGTGAGGTACGTCTTCGGCCGGTTTGAAGACCACCGCGTTTCCGCAGACGAGCGCAGGAAACATCTTCCACGTCGGAATCGCCATCGGGAAGTTGAACGGAGAGATGAGCCCGCACACTCCGATGGGGCGCCGGAACGACATCGCCCACTTGTTACGCAACTCGCTAGGCACTGTGTGGCCAAACAGTCGCCGTCCTTCAGTCGCCGCGTAATAGGCCGTGTCGATTCCCTCTTGCACGTCACCTCTGGTCTCGGCGAGCGGCTTCCCCATCTCGCGCGTCATCAGCTCGGCGATTTCTTCCTTGCGAGCGGCAAGGAGATCGCCGACGCGCCGCAGTACGTCGCCGCGAAGCGGCGCTGGTGTCGTGCGCCACTCTGCGAATCCCTTCTGCGCCGACGTCACCGCACGTTCGACGTCGGCGTCTCCCGAGAGCGGGAATTCGCCGATGACATCACGCGTGTCTGCGGGATTCAAGTTCTGGAAGTACTGGCCGGTGCTGGGAGCGACCCAGTCGCCGGCAATGAAATTTGAGAATCGTGTCATTATTAGCGTTAGGCAAGCTCGCAGTTCTTAGCTCTTAGCTCTTAGACCAACGCATCACCGTAAGAGCTAAGACCTAAGAGCTATTCACAAAACCATATCCCCGGTCTGGCTTCGGTCGGAGTCGCATAGCCTGTTCGCGGCAGGACTTCACGCGCGGCGAGGATGCCGCCCCACGCGACGAGAAGCAGCGACAGCACGTGCCCGCGCGCGGACCGATGTCGCCACGTCCAGATCGCAGACCACAGCCCTGTCACTGACACCATTGCCGTCGCCGCGAGATAGCCGAAGAGACCCAGCCCACAGCGCGAATCGTACGGCCAAAAGATGATCCCGACGCCCAGCGCAACAGCGAGCAGGAGCCGCAACATGACGCCCAGCGTTTTTGTCGAACGCTGCTTCTCGACTTTCGCGGCCCTCTCGACAGGCGCGTCGGTAGGCTTTGTCGGGAGCAACGCCTCGTCCGAGACCGACTCCAGCACGCGATCGACTTTCTTGAGCTCCGCTTCCCAGTCTCGGCTCACGATACACCTTCCCTCGTTAGGCCGTACTTCTCGATCTTCTTGTACAGGTTCGAGCGCGGCATATCCAGCAGCCGCGCCGTCTCCGACACGTTCCAATCATACTCGCGCAGTTTCGCAACCAGAAATGCTCGCTCCGCGGCATGCTTGAACTCCTCGAACGTCTTGCTGTCGAGCAGCGAGCCGAGACCGGCCGTCTCGGCCGGCCGCGCGCCGGAAAGGCGATGTACGTCAGCTGCAGTAATACGCGAACCAGATGCCAGAATCAGCAGCCGTTCAATTGTGTTGCGCAGCTCGCGCACGTTCCCAGGCCACTCCATGACCTGTAGCGTCTTCAGCGCGCCTTCGTCGATGCCACGCGGAGGCACGCCGTCGCGGAGAGCGAACTGCTGCAGGAAATACTGCGCCAGCAGCGGGATGTCGTCTCTCCTTTCGCGCAGCGGCGGCACGTGCAGCGGGACGACATTGAGGCGATAGAAAAGATCTTCGCGGAAGCGGCCCTGCGCGATTTCGTCCTCGAGACGCTTATTCGTCGCGGCGAGCACGCGCACATCGACTTTGACATTCTTCGTTCCACCGATGCGCGTGACTTCGCCGTCCTGCAGCACGCGCAGCACTTTCGCCTGCGCGCTGAGCGACATGTCGCCGATCTCGTCGAGGAAGAGCGTGCCTGTATGCGCTTGCTCGAATTTTCCTGCACGGTCCGCGACGGCACCCGTGAATGAGCCCTTCATGTGGCCGAACAGCTCACTCTCGATGAGCTCAGATGGAATGGCCGCGCAATTCACTTCGACAAACGGACGCTGCGCTCGCGGCGACATGCGATGGATGGCGCGCGCAACGAGCTCCTTCCCCGTTCCATTCTCTCCAGTGATCAGCACGCGCGCGGGTGTCGCGCCGATCTTGTCGATTTGATCCAAGAGAGCGCGAATCGCGTACGACTTCCCAACCATCTCGTAGCGCGCTTCGATTGTCTCGCGCAGACGCGCGTTCTCTTCGCGCAGCGTGACGTGCTGCAGGGCGTTGCGAAGCAGCACGAGAATGCGATCTGTATCGAGCGGCTTCTCGAGAATATCGTACGCGCCTAACTGCGTCGCCTCGACGGCCGTCTGAATCGTCGCGTGCCCGCTGATCATGACGACGCTGACGCTGGCATCGATCTGCTTGATCCGGCGCAGCGCTTCGATGCCGTCCATCCCCGCCATCTTCACGTCCATGAAGACGAGCTCGGGACGCCACTTCTCGAATTCGGCGAGACCTTCGGTCGCGGACTTCGCCGTGCGCACGTCATAGCCCTCGTATTCGAGGAGCTGGCCGAGCGCGGCGCGGATTCCTTGTTCGTCGTCGACGACGAGAATGCGAGGGGCCACTTAGAACTAGTTGTTCGGGGTTAGGGGATAGGGGCTAGGGCGAGGGCTAGGATGTTACCGCATTCTGTCTTATACAGCGGGATCGGTCCGTTGGCGATGCGGCTTGCTGGCACGACTGTAAACCATACCGCGTTCCACCCGTGAAAGTTCGGGAACGCCTCACATAGCAGCGTAAACACGGTCGCCCGGGCCTCTCGGCGCAGTTGGCTGGGTATCTTTTGCACCTGCGAAAATCGCGTCCCTTCACCTCTGTGACGTCCCACATCGACCTGCCGCCCGATGTATTCAGCGCGCTGACCCCACGCTTCACGATCGAGCGGGAGGTAGGCGCGGGAGGGATGGCCACAGTGTTCCTGGCGCGCGACGAGCGTAACGAACGACCGGTCGCCCTCAAGATTCTGCGTGCCGGTGCGGACAGCGCGGCCGGAGTCGAGCGGTTCGAGCGTGAGATCAAGCTGCTCGCTCGACTGCAGCACCCGCTCATCCTGCCGCTGCACGACTCGGGAATCGCCGGCGACGCGCTGTACTTCGTCATGCCATACGTCGACGGGGAGGGGCTGCGCGATCGGATATTGCGCGATGGCCCGTTGCCGATCGCGGACGCGCTGCGCATCGCCATCGAAGTCGCCGATGCGCTTGCCTATGCGCACGCCCAAGGCGTTGTGCATCGCGACATCAAGCCCGAGAACATCATGCTGTGGCGCGGGCACGCCGTCGTGGCGGACTTTGGCATCGCCTCGATTGCGTACGCGGCCTCGGCGGACGACGAGTCGCGTCTGACGCACGCCGGAGCGTGGTTAGGCACACCAGGGTACATGAGCCCGGAGCAGGCAGCTGGTGAGCTGCGTATCGGGCCCGCGTCAGATCAGTACAGCCTGGCCCTCGTCTTGTACGAGATGCTCACTGGCAGTCCTCCATTCGTCGGTTCGCTGCGTTCAGTGATCGCCCGCCAAGTCACCGAGTCACCGCGTCCCATCGCCGAGTTGCGTCCCGACGTCTTGCCAACGGTTGCTGCGGCGCTTGCGCGGGCCCTCGCCAAGAAGCCGGACGATCGCTGGCCGACGACGGCGAGCTTTGCGGAGTCGTTGCGCGGCGCGACCGGTCACCTCGGCAGCATCGGACCCTCGCCGGAATCAGCGGACGCTCGTCTGTCCCTCGCGGTGCTGCCATTCGCGAATATCGGCGGCGACAGCGCCAATGACTTCTTCAGCGACGGAATGACGGACGAGCTCATCGGAGCGCTCGCGCGCGTGCCGCGTCTGCGCGTCGTGTCGCGCACGTCGGCGTTTGCATTCCGCGGCAAGGACGTGGCGCTGGCCGAGATCGGGGCGCGTTTGCGCGTGGGCTTTGTGCTCAGCGGCAGCGTTAGGCGCGCCGGCGACCGCCTGCGACTGTCGGCGCACCTGTCTCGCGTCGCCGACGACAGCCTGCTATGGTCGGAGACGTACGAGCGGAAGGTCGCGGACGTCTTCGAGGTGCAGGACGATCTCTCGCGTCGCATCACGGGGACGGTCCGCGAAGCGTTAGGCACGTCCGGCGCGACGACGCCGGCTCGCGTGCAGCCGGCGCGCAATGTGACTGCGTACGACGAGTATCTGCAGGGACGCTACCACTGGAACAAGCGCTCCCCGGCCTCGCTGCGCGAAGGGCTTGCTGCGTTCCAGCGCGCCATTGACGCCGATCCGGAGTACGCCCCCGCATACGCAGGTCTGGCAGACTCCCATGCCCTGCTCGCGTCGAGCAGCCTGGAGCTTCCCGCAAAGGCGTATCCCGCAGCACGCGATGCGGCGCTCACGTCGATCGAGCTGGATCCCTCACTGGCTGAAGGACACGCCTCACTGGGGCTCGTTAGGCTCAACTACGACTGGGACTGGGAAGGGGCAGAGCGCGAACTGCGCAGAGCCATCGAGCTCAATCCGAGCTATTCAACGGCGCGACAATGGTACTCGAGCTATCTGTCGAGTATGGGGCGCTTCGACGAAGCCATCGAAGCGGCGCAGCAGGCCGCGGCAGTCGATCCGTTCTCGATCACGGCCACCGTCCGCGTCGGCATCGCGTACACATTCGCGCTGCAGTACGAGAAGGCAGCGGCGCAACTCGAGCGTGCGATGGCGATGGAACCGAGCTTCCTGCACGCCCATAGTTGGCTCGCCAACGCATATATCGGTCTGGGACGCACCGACGATGCTGTGCGCATCGCGGAACAGGCGTATGCAACGGGCGAGCGCGCGCTGCCGTTCAAAGGCCTGCTGGCAGGCGTCTACGGACAGGTCGGGCGCACCGCGGACGCGCGAGAGCTCATCCGCGACGTTGTCAGCCAGCCCGATGGCCCACCCTTTTTCATGGCGCTCTTGCACCTAACGATCGGCGAACATGAAAAAGCGTATGAGTGGCTGAACCGCGGAGTGGAGCAGCGGGGCGACCTCATGCACAGCCTGCGCACGAATCCTTTTCTGAAGAGCGAATGGCGCGATCCGCGCTTCGCCGCGCTGCTGCAACGCATGCGGCTCGGTCAACCGCTCGAGCCACCGAGCACTCCGAGGAACTGGATTACTCGCGCCTAGCGCGCGACTGTCTTGTACAGCGTCACCCGTCCGTTAGAGATGCGTACGTCGCCGATATGCGGTGGGACTTCAAAGGGCACGCCGTTGTCGGCAACTCCTTCTGGACGCGAACGCGACAGCTGAGAGATGAGCCGTGGAATTGCCGCGCGCGGCAGCGCCAGGTTGCGCGCCTTGAAGCCTTCCACACGGAACTCAGCCAGTCCCGAGCGCACGACGTCCAGCGTCCCGCGCAACTCAACGTCTTCCTCGTCACCTAACAGCACGCCTAACGCGCCAAGCGCACCTTGCGCGCGCAGCTGGCGGATGTCCAGCGTGCCGCGCAGCAGCAAGCGTTCGTCCACGACGCCAGCGGTGGCGTTCTTGAGCGGCAACGGGTTGCGACGGCTCGCCTCGCGCACGATGAGCGAGGCGAGGTCGGACGGCGCGATGTTCGCGTAGGCCGGTCCCGTGGGCCGCCCTAACGAGGCGATTGCCGCCGCGGCGCGCTCGGCGCCAGTGTCCGATAACGGATCGCCGACGACCTCCACCATGGGCCGGTCGCGTCCATCGCGCAGCGCGGGATACCAGCGGTCGCGCGTGAGCCAGGCCACCCCGGCGCCGACGACAAGCAGCGTGGCACATCCGACTGTCTTGAGGCAACCACCAAGCATGTCTCCCTGCCTTGTAGGAGCTACGGGATCGCGGCCAGCGAAAGGGAATGCAGGACTGTATATGTCGGTCCGGAACGTCCCAGATCGCTGCGCATGATGTCTATGCTGCGTACGTGCCAGGAGAACGATTCGTGTCGCAGCGCCGCCGCCTCCTGCAGCCGCCGTGCTTCCTCGCGTTCGAGCTCCCGCTTGACCCTGCCTAACGTCACGTGCGCGCGGAAGGGGCGCTGCTCGCGTTCGATTCCGAGCGCCGCACACGCGTCGTCGACGGCCCCGGCCAGGCTCGCGAGCACTGGCGGCTGTTCTCCTCCCATCCATACCACGCGCGGAGCGCGAAAGTTCGGAAAGGCGCCGTAGCCCTGCAGGCGAACGCTGCCTGGCGCATGCCGGCTGGCGAGCGACTGCAGCGGCGATGTGAGACGCGCGACGAAATCAGCCTGCTGTTCGCCGAGGAACTTGAGCGTCACGTGCAGGAGGTGGCTGGCGACCCAAGCGACGTTCGGCGCCGCATCTCGCAGCGGCGCTGCCGCGGCGTACAGCTGCTCGCGCAATGCAGCGTCGAAGTTCGCCGCGATGAACGTGCGCACCGCGCGGGACGTCCGCTCAGTCCAGCAGCTCCAGCGCGACGTGCGTAAAGCCACGCTCGGCTGCCAGAGCGACCACCGCACGGCGCAGCGGCTCGCTCGTTAGGTTTGCGTTCTCGGCGTGCGGAATGAGAACCGCCAAACGCTCGCGAACTTCGACGCGCGCGGCGATCCCCGCTTCGACGAGCGCGCGCTCCAGCGCTTCGTTCATGCCGCGGTGACTCCACTCAGCACGTTGAGCGATCCGGAGCGAAAGCCGCGCAGGTCCAGCGCGACTCGTTGGAAGCCGCTGCTCACGACAGCCAATCGCAACGCGCGACGCGCGGCAGGAGCGAGCCAGCGCGTCAGTTCGTTCTGCTCGAGCTCGATCCGCGCGAGGTCCCCGTGGTGGCGCACGCGCATGTCGCCGCCGATGCCTAACGCGCGCAACGCCGCTTCGGCGCGCTCGACCTGCGCCAGGCGCGCGGTCGTGACTTCGAAGCCGTACGGCAGGCGCGATGCGAGACATGGGGACGACGGGTTGGCCCATCCTGGAATGCCGCGTCCACGGGAGAGCGCCCGGATTTCACTCTTTGTGAAGCCGATCTCGGCAAGCGGCGATCGCACGCCGTGCTCGCTCGCGGCGCGCTGCCCCGGGCGGTAGTCCGCGATGTCGTCGGCGTTCGTTCCATCGACGACAACGGCCAGCCCGCGCTGGGCCGCCAAGGGCAGCAGCGTGTGCCAAAGCACCGTCTTGCAGTGGAAGCAGCGGTTGGTTGGATTGGCAGCGTAGAGCGGGTTGTCCAGCTCATCCGTGGGAAGGTCGACGAGTGGGAGATCGAAACGCTCCGCGACGGCGACGGCATGGTCCCACTGCTGTTGCGGGTAGGCGGCGCTGCGGCCGACGACGGCGAGCATGTTCTCACGTCCGAGCACGTCGCGCGCAACGCACGCCAAATACGCAGAGTCGACGCCGCCCGAGTAACCGACGAGAACTGAGCCCTGCTCTCTAAGCCACGCGTCCAGCTGACGCTCTTTATGGGCGGCTGTCGCGCCTTCGCTCACGGAGACGGCTGCGTCCATGCGCGAAAGGTAGCGCACAGCGCTGCCGCTGCGCGCGGAGGTTATGAGTTTCCTCGCCGCCCAGGCTGCTGTCGCTGATGCCGCGTCGCGTTAGGTATCGCCTGAGGGCTTGCGACGGCGACGCCGTAGTGCAGCAGCTACACACATGATCCCTGTCCCCGTCAGCCAAATCGTGGCCGGTTCCGGAACGATGGCCATGTTGGAGTAAATGTCCGCCGGTTCTCCCGTCGCGGTCATTGTCATGCCCCAGAAGTGATCGAACGCGACCGCGGAGTAGTTAGATGGAGGTGGCGAGGGTGTCGTCGGAACGAATGCCAGAGCATTGTCCAAGTAGTCGCAGCACGTCTTGGGAATGCTCGTGCGGGACACCGGTCGGTAGCCAGCTCCCCAGGTGCCTCCGCCCAATGATGGGGTGGTACCGCTCAATCCCACTTGGATGTAGAAGAAGAAAAGCGGCACGCCGATGTGCTTGGACGTGGGGAACAGGAAAGGCGTCGTTCCACTGAATGATTTCGTCACTGTTCCGTAATGCACTGGCTGGCTCACATTCGTGGCCAGAATCGTCTGCCTAAGACCTTGGAAGGTGAGCGTCATGAACGCTCCGCCACTGCCTAACGTGATGCTGCGGCCCGATGCCTGGCACGAGCCGATTAAGTAGAATGGGTCACCGCACTGAAAGAATCCGGTGGTTGTCATGGTCGTGATGAAACCCAACTCGCCATTTGGGAGCGTCACCCACCCCTGGCTTTCTAATTCCGACGCGAAAAGAGGGCAGCAGCAAATGGAACCGCGCGAAGTGCAAGCGGCGATTGACGCATAGCTCGCTCCTGGCTCGTTGAATGCCTGGCGGCCGCGACCGCAACTCTCGCGCCAGTTTTGTTTTTGTTTTTGCGCGCGGCGACCGCGCGAGCGACGGCTAGTCGCCTAGCGAGGGATCGTTACGACTCCGACCTCACCGCCGAATTCGTCCTGCAGACGCGGCAAGCCTAGCAATGGCCGCCACTCGCCCCCGTCGACGCGCACGATCATGCGGTACACGCCAGCCGCGAGAGCTTCCGGTAGACGCCACTTACCATCCCGCCGCACCAGAGCAATCGGCTGCCAGCCGGAAAAGTCGCCAGCCATTTCCACCGACTGTGCTTCGGCGCCAATTCGCAGCTCGACGAACGCACCGTTGCGAGTTTCGGCCAGCTCGACCTCACGTTTGACGCTCCCCGACGTCCAACCGACCGGACCACGCACGTGCAGCACCTCGGGGCGACGCGATAGCACCGGATCGCGCGGCGGCGCGGTGTACGGCCGAGCGCCCAGGCTACGCGCCGCGATGCGCAGGCCGATGCTGGCGTAGACTGTGCTGGCCGTGCCTAACGCGGGATCCGCGAGCTGGCGACCGACGAGTCCGACGACCGCGTAGCGCGACGTCACCCACCACGCGACATCGCCGGTAAACGCACCGGATCCGCCGAGCACTTCACTGGGACCGAGCCGGTAGCGCCCGTCCACCGCGAGCTCGACGCGCGTCTGTACGTGACGGATCGCGGCAGCCAGCTCGCCGAAGCGCGCCGTATGCGGCAGCCTGAATTCGGTCCCCGGGGCGTCGGCGTACTCGTAATACATGAAGTCGCCCGCCTGCGTCGCCGATGCCGACAGCATCACTGTCGTCGCAGGCGTCACAGCGCGCCAGAAGCTGGCCTCGGCGGCGACAGACCCGAAGTGCGTCTGGTCCTGCGTGCGGCCGCCTAACGTGACACCCAGCCAGGCGCCTTCATCGTCGGCCATCCAGTGTTTGCGGCCGCGCAGCGTGGCGACGCCGATCGCCTGAGTCGCCTTGGCGCTCAGAACGGTGGCGGTGCCAGCGAGATCCCACGGGCGCGCGCGGCTGCTCTGCGGCGTGAGCTCGAGGCCGAGCGTTCCGTACGCAGACTCGTATCCGTTCTGCGTGCCGGAAACCGCGCCGCCGACGTACAGCGCGCCGTCCTCGGTGGCCGTGCGCCAATGCGGGACCACACTCACTGTCCGACGCCACGGTTCGTCACGCCGGCGCAGCGTCAAACCGCCGACGTCGATGCTGACGTCGTGATTGCGTTCGTTGTGGTTGCGTGGAGGTTGCGCGCCGTGCTCGTTAGGTATGGCGAGCGAGGTCGCTACGAGGCCCAGGGCGACGCGCTTGAAGGTCATGGCTTACGTGGCCGTGCGCGGCCTGCGCCCGGGCTGGCGCTCATGCTCTGCGGCGCCGCCTCGCCCGTTGCGCGACTCGCAGGCGCCTGCAGCTGCAGCGTGAGCCCGCGCGTGCGCGTGGTCAGCGCGACCGGAGGGGCGACGCCGGATTCGACGTCCTCGCGCACGGACGCATCGAGCGCGACGAGTTGCGACGGCGTGGCACCGCCGGCCACCATGCGCGTGATCGCGTCAGCGGCTTGGTCGGGGCGCACGCCACGCCACGCGAGGTGCGCCATCACCTCGAGAGGCATAGCCGCCATGCCGCGCGGGCGATACAGACGCACGGTGCGCAACACCTGCCCGGAGATGCCCACTGCCAGCGCTTCGGCGCCGGCGATGATCTCGTGATCTGTGGCGTTAGGCGCCAGCTCGCCGCGCGCGGCGCGCATGCGATCGGCCAGCGCCGCAACGGCGCCGACGATCCGTTCACGTGGCGCGCGCTTGAGCACGCCTTCCTGCGCCTTGGCGAAGAGCGGAGCGTCCGGCAGACCGTCCGTGCGGGCTGCGTCCAGCGTCGGCGCCAGCGCCGCCGCCAGGGCGCTGTCCAGTTTTACGGTCTGCGACGACGCCGGCTGGGCGACGCCTAACGCGAGCGCCAGCAGGACCGCGACACCCGTGCGTCTCATTGCACCAGCACCAGCGAGCTCGTCACGCCGAAGTCACGATCTACCGTGCGCACCGCGCTCGGATCCGTGGTCCAGACAGAATCGTTGACTATGAAAGCGTATTTGTGCAGTCCGGCGGGAAGCTCGACCGTGATGTACCAGGTCGCGGTCTTGCCGTCACGGTGCAAGCGATGCTGCCGCGGATTCCACTGATTGAAATCGCCCACGAGCGAAACCTGACGCGCCTCGAGGCTCCTGATCGTGAAGCGACGCTCGACGAGGCGCTCGGCGCTCAGGCTGTCTTCACCGGCGTCGGCCGCACGAACAACGGGCGTCGGGGAGCCGTCATCGACGGCAGGAATGAGCGTGGCACTTTCATACGCGCTGGACTGCAGCGCTGCACGAGCAAACAGTGTGACGCCAGCGCCCAGCACGACGACGGCGGCAGCTGCCCACCAGCCACTTTGCCGTGAGAAATATCGCCGCAAGGCGCGACGCCTCGCGTTAGGCAGACCGTCATAATGACGGATGCGCGCGAGCACACGCTTCACCGCACGAGGGTCGCTTTCGGGCAACTCTCGCAGGCGGTCTACTAAAGGCTGCAAAGAACTATCGATTTCGTCGTTCAGCATCGGCTTGGGTGATTGTGTCGCGCAGTCGCGCACAGGCGCGACTGACTCGCATGCGCACTGCCGTCACAGCAATGCCGGCAACGGCAGCGATGTCTTCGTACGTCAAACCCTCCACGTGCCGCAAAAGAAACGCCTCACGCTGCTCTTCTGTGAGGCCGGCGAGGGCGTGCCAGATCTCGTCGCGCGCCACAAATCCATCGACCCGCGCAGCCGAAATCGGCGTTACGCGATCGAGGTCGGCGCTGTGAAAGAGACTCCAACGCGCCACGCGCCGTCGTGCCGTCCGGCAGCGGTTTGCCAGGATGCGGAAGAGCCAGGCGTCGAAGCGCTCGCGTTCCTCGTACCGATGCAGCGCGCGATGGACACGTACAAACGTGTCCTGCACGCACTCCTCGGCGTCCTCACGACTCGACAAGAGGTGCTGCGCGAAGCGCAGGCAGCGAGGGTAGTACGTACGGACGAGTTGTGCGAACGCGACTGGATCGCCGTCCCGGGCGCTCAGCAACGTCTCTCGCGAGAGGACGGCCGGAAGGTCGACCGACGCCGGCCGATCGTTAGGAATGGCGCGCAGGAGTCTGGGCCTTGCCGCTGTCATCGGTCTCCTCAGTTCAAGGACCCTTGGCCGGCGTCGATACCCCCCAAACTTCCCCAGGCTCCTCACTATAACGTGCCGGCAACGCAGGCGCGCTGGCTCACACGCGCGCATTCGCGTGGCGCTCGCAAGGAGTGGAGCTCGGTCGTTGCATGTCGCGCGCGTGGCCACGACAGACGTGAGGAGTTTGCGGTGCGCCGGGAGCGCTCGGCGCCCGCGCGGTAAATCTCCGTGACAGTGAGTGAAGTTCGGACTCAAGTCCACGTAAACGATTACCTTGACGTGGCTTACACCACCAGCCGCCGTACCGAAGCACATCGAGGTAAGGGATTCGGCACTACTCTCGCGTTGTGCCATTTGACACATTCGCCGCTTAATGGAGTGCGGCCGCGATTAGGACAATGACAACTGCTGACCGAGCAATCGAGATTTTGGTGCGCGTCGCCGAGGCTGACGAGCTTCGGACGTTGCCCGAGACGCGCCTTTTTGAGCGGGGTTATCTCGATTCGCTGGGCGCAGTCGAGCTTTTGCTGCAGCTGTCGCAGGAGTTCGGTGTGCCTCTCTCTCCCACGGAGATCGACCGC
>DATBKN010000098.1:0-4672 GCA_036555845.1 Gemmatimonadaceae bacterium
GCACGCTTTGGCGCGACGCTCTCATTCGCCTCCTCCGTCCGCAACCGCTCTGCGAGCTCGACGACCTGCGCTTCGGGCGCGACATCCAGCTCCTGACGGACGAGCATTTCATAAACGCGCGCATGCTGCAGCGCCGCCGCGCGATCGCCGGCGGCGGCCAGCGCCTTCATGAGCTCTGCGGCAGCCGTTGCGTTGAGCGGATCGAGAGCTGCCCGGCGTCGCCGCCATCGCACCAGGCTGCGCACGTCGGACGTCTGCTCCGCGCGTTCTGCAAGTTCCTCCAACGCATCCGCACATAACTGGGCAAGTCTCGCACGTTCACTCGCTGCCCAGCGCTCAAATTCGGGCGCGTCATTTACGTAGAAACCTTCGAGAAAAGCGCCTTCGTAGAGCGCGACGGCGCGTTCAGTTTCGCCGCGCTTGAGCGCGTCCTCGAATTCCCACACATCGGCCGTAAAGACATCGGCGTTGAGGCGCAGGTCCGCGCCCGCAAGAAAGAGCGCGTCCTCCTCAACGGCTTTTCGGGAGTGATACAACGCCTGGGTCAGTGCTTGCCGCGCTTTGTCCGGATCTGATTCGGACCATAGGACCGCCAGAACGCTGTCGCGCGACACTCCGCGTTCGCGGCCGGTTGCCACGAAAGCGAGCAACCCAAGCACGCGCCTCTGACGAGCCGCGCCACCTAGCGAATCTGCGTCCCGCTCCAGGGACGGTGAACCGAATGATCTCAGCCTTATCACGAATAGAAATGTCGACTTGGCTGCGTTCTGAGGATCATCTGAGTCTCGTCTGAGCCCATCGCCTTAATCTCGCAGCAAACGATGTCAGCGTTTCTACTGCGTGCTGCGAGCGTACTTGTTGGGACTGATATAGATGCACGGAGGTGATCGGAGGGGCTAGGGACCAAAGGTCGCTCGCGGCACGCGCAACTTTCGATGGAGTCCATTCATGGCTGACCCGCGTGCGCTCAACTCAACCAAGAGCCAAGCGACACGGCACGTAGCGATCGCCGTGTCTCTCGCAGCCGCGACGTCCATTTTCGCGTGCGGCAAGAAGGCTCCAGCGCCAGTCACTAGTCCAGCGCCTCAGGTAGTGGCTCGAGACGATGGAGCGGCTCGCGACTCCGCAGCGCGCGCAGAAGCCGCCCGACGAGATTCCCTGGCGCGCGAGGAACGCCTGCGTGCTGAACGTGCCGCTGCGATCGCTGCCGCGCGATCCACGCTGGTTGCGCCCATTTACTTCGGGTACGACCAGTCGGAGTTAGGCGACGAGTCGCGGAGCCAGCTCGACGCCAAGCAATCGAAGCTGACCGCGATGCCCGAGTTTCAGTTGAAGATCAGCGGCCACGCCGACGAGCGGGGCTCGGATGAGTACAATCTCGCACTGGGCCAGCGTCGAGCAGTTGCAGCCAAGCGATACCTGGTGGACCACGGAATCGACGCGTCGCGCCTCGAAGTGGTGAGCTATGGCGAAGAGCGGCCCGTGTGCAGCGCTTCGGGAGAAGACTGCTGGTACAGGAACCGACGCGCCGAATTCGAGATCACAACAGAAGTCGCTCGGGCTGGTAGTCGGTGAGGCTTGAGAAACGCGCGACGATACGGCCCGGCAGTCCGCGCCGCCTAACGGGAGATGCAGTGATCAGGCTGTCTGTTGCAGCGGAAGATCGAGGGAAAGCCGCCTCTCAGTCGGCACGCCGGCGCAACGTCGTCCTCGGAATCGTGGGGGTGATTCTGATGGCGCTGGCCTTTGTCATAACGCGCGCCGTGATCAACTCACAACGGCGGCCAAGTGCGAGCCACAGCGTACCAGCTCCAGCCGCGACGCCCCATCTGGCGCCCTCCGTCGAATCGGCTGTGCAAGCAGTCAATACGTTTTCCGCGTTTACGCTCGAGCAATCAGCGACGAATGGTCCCGATTTCAATGACACATACGTTGCGGACGGGTTGAGGCTGCTCGCTGCCGTTCTTGACGCATTCATCGTGCGTGACTCTCTCGTGATGGACGTCGATGCGACCACGAACCAGATGCGCGCGGAGGCAAACCGCATCGAGCGCCCTTCAGAATTGACGAACTCAGTATCGCCCGCGCGCGCGGCGTTTATCGCCGCGGCCGAGATCGTGACAATCGTGCAGCGGAAGCACTACCCTCACCTCGGGCAGGCGGTGGCGCGACTGCAAGATGCTGCCCGAGCCATCCGCGTGAACCGACCGCTTCGCGAGCAGAGCGCTGAAATAGAATCCTTTTTCCAGCGCGCGAGCGATGCCTTGCAAGGCATGACCGCGGTGACGTCATGACCGCGCCAGCTCGCGAGCTCAGCGCCGCTGGTCGCATGCTGCTCCCGACGCGGGCAAGGCCATGGACCGACAGCATCGTTAGGAATGCCGCGATCCCTCGACCTCACGGGCGCCTGCTCATCGCCTCGAACCGGTTGCCGGTGACGGTCACAGATGAAGGATTGGGGCTTACGATTCGGCCAAGCGTTGGCGGTCTGGCCACGGGCCTGCAGCGGGTGCACGAACGCTCAAACGGCAAATGGATTGGATGGCCCGGATCGACTGATCACCTCGACTGCTTCACCCAACACGAAATGATGCGCCAGTTCGATGCGCAGCGCGTCGTGCCGGTGAATCTGGGTTGCGCCGCAGAGCTCGACCGCTACGCGCGCGTTGCTAATGGAGCACTATGGCCCGCGTTCCACGATCGGATCGATCTCGCGCGCATCGAACCGGAAGGATGGAACGCGTACGAATCAGTGAACGAACGATTCGCGGACGCGTTGGCACAGGAGTATCGAACCGGCGACATCGTGTGGGTGCACGACTACCACCTGCTGCGTGTTCCGGCGCTGCTCCGCGAACGGATTCCTGATGCTCGGATCGGTTTCTTCCTCCACATACCGTTTCCTCATTGCGACCTTTTTTCCACGCTGCCGGCCCGGCGTGAGCTACTGATCGGCATGCTGGGGGCCGATCTCATCGGCTTTCACACGGAGAGATATCGAGACAACTTCGCGCAAAACCTCGATCGCGTACTCGGCACTCGCGCCGTCAACGACGGAGACGAGATCAGCCTAACGTGGGGCTCACGTTCCGTTCACCTGGGCGCGTATCCCATGGGTATTGACGCTGAGGTCTTCGAAGCGCATGCCCGCAGTAACGCCCAGTCCATCACGCAAGCGCTCGAGTTCCGCACCAACGGGATGCGGACACTTCTTGGCGTCGACCGTCTGGACTATAGCAAAGGCCTGGTTCAACGCTTGCTTGGGTTCGAGCTGCTCCTGACACAGCAGCCGAGGTGGCGTGAGCGTGTTCGGCTCGTCCAGGTCGCCGTACCCTCGCGAGAGAACGTGCCCGCCTACCGACGACATCGCCGTGAAGTCGAGACGCTCGTCGCTCGCATCAACGGCAAGTTTGGCACTCCGAATTGGACGCCTGTTGTCCATTTGCACCAGAGCTTTCCCCCCGAGAGCGTGGTGGCGCTTTATCGCACCGCGGATGTGATGCTGGTAACTCCGCTTCGAGATGGAATGAACCTCGTAGCCAAGGAATTTGTGGCTAGTCGCATCGATGGCGACGGTGTTCTTGTGCTGAGCGAATTTGCCGGTGCTGCCGAGCAACTGACCGAAGCGCTTCCCGTGAATCCATACGATGTGCGTAACGTCGCGGAGGCGATCAATGCAGCTCTCGTTATGCCGCGCGGCGAGCGTCGTGTGCGAATGCTCCAAATGCGAGCGCAGGTACATGCGCGGGATGTTCATTGGTGGGCAAATTCGTTCTTGGGCAAGCTGATGAACGTTGCGACGGCCTGCGATGTCGAGTTCCCATATCGCGCGCATCCCGTTGAGCTCGTGGTGCACTGTAATGCGTAAGCCGCCGCGAGAGCCACTCGTTAGGCGCCGTCGGCCGGCTTCGACCTGGAGTTCCCCTGATGCCTGAACGGGTCGCCACATACCATGTGATTCGCTTTGACGATGAAATGCGCGCCACCGAAATGACGGTTCGCTTGCTCGAAACGGTGGAGCGTGCCATTGCCGCGGGGATGCGCTACCCTGATGGGATCGTCGTGTGGACATCGTCGCCCTGGTCCGATGACCGAGAGCTTTACCTCTCAGACGCCACGCTGCGACTCGCACAGCAAGCCGGTCTCGAGCTCCAGGTCCACCGCGTGATCGAGCGCGGCGATCTCCCCCGTCTCAAGGCATTACTTATCGATGCGTTTGATGCTCGTTAATAGCCGTTCAAGCCCATCTTTCGTGCAGGTGGTCGTGCATCGGTGAGGGCATCGCGACGGACATTGCGGTGAAAGATCGCGCTGGCGGGAAGTCCGAAGGCCACTAAGAACGTCGGCTCAACGCGGCGGCATTAAGCAGCGCGGCGGGCAGCGCTGTGCTACACGAGACGCGTTACTATGCCGACGATGGAAGACCCGCTCACTAATCAGGCGCGCGCAGACGAGACGCCGCGTGCGGCGCGACGCTGGTTCCAGCGCTTTCTTGCGCCGTTCGAGCAGTTCGCGCAAACAGGCTCCCTCGCCAGCGTTCTGCTGATCGCGGCGATGTTAGTCGCGATGGTGTGGGCGAACTCTCCGTGGGCCGCGACGTACTTCACGCTGTGGAACCTGAAGCTTGCCATCGGGCCGGCGACCGCTCCGCTCGCGCTGACGCTGCAGCACT
>DATBKN010000099.1:0-10402 GCA_036555845.1 Gemmatimonadaceae bacterium
TTTAACGGCCTCCTTGCCGAGCATGAAGTTGACCGTGAAGTGCTTGCCGACATCGCGCAGAAAGTCGATCGCGCCTAACGTGCTCAGCCAATCGGCGTTGTTTCGCAGCAGCGCTCCGCGAGGACCACTGAAATCGAGAAACCGCTCCAGCTGCTTTCGAACCGCGGCGACGTTCGCCGCCGCTTCTTCCTTGGATATGAGCGGCCGCTCAGCCGTGGCCTTCGGGTCGCCAATGAGACCGGTCCCGCCACCGACGAGTGCCACGGGTCGGTGGCCTGTGCGCTGCAGATGCACGAGGCCCATGATCTGCACCAAGTGTCCCACATGAAGACTCGCCGCCGTCGGATCGAATCCGCAGTAGCCGCGCACAGACTCTCGCCCTTGAGCGAGCGCCTCGCGCGCGCCTTCAGTGGCTTGAAACAACAGACCGCGCCATTCGAGCTCGTCCAGATACGACAGGTGCGATATCATGGCCAACAAAATAGAGGCCCAGAGCTTCGCGCGCGTTGCCGCACCAGCAGGCGCTCTGTAGGTTCTTTCGCGTAGCCATGCGCGTTCGCATCCCGCAAGCCTTCAAACGTCTCTGGGCCGAACGGCCGCATCCGTGGGCCGCGCTCCAACGCTTCCGCGCACGCAATCCCGTAAGAGCCCGTCGGCTCGCAGTCGCGGCGACCTTCCTCGGCACCTTCGCAACCGGCGCTTTCGCTGCAACGTGGTCGCGCATCTGTTCCAGCAATCAGTGCCCCGATCTCGAAACGCTCGAGGCCTTCCAGCCGACGCAAACGTCGACGCTGTACGCCATCGATGGTCGCTTCATCGCCGAAGTAGGTCTCGAACGCCGTACCCTCGTTCCGCTGCACGAAATCCCGCGCGCCGTGCGCGAAGCATTCATCATTACTGAAGACAAGCGCTTCTACTCGCACTCCGGCATCGACTGGTGGCGCATCCCCGGCGCCGTCCTGCACAACATCCGCACGGGATCGTTCGGCCAGGGCTTTTCCACGATCACGATGCAGTTGGCGCGAAACATCTTCCCTACTCAAATCTCTCGCGAAAAAACTCCCGTTAGGAAGATGCGCGAGATCCGCGTCGCGCGAGCGATCGAGTGGCGCTACCCGAAGGACAAGATCCTCGAGCTGTATCTCAATCAGATCAACCTCGGCAGCGGCGCATACGGCGTAGAAACGGCCTCGCGACGTTACTTCGGCAAGTCGGTGCGTGATCTCAACCTCGCCGAAGCCGCGACGCTCGCCGCGCTGCCCAAGGCACCGGCGCGCTACAACCCACGCCGTTATCCCGATCGCGCGATCTCGCGGCGCAATACAGTCATCGAGTTGATGCGTCAAGCCGGCGTGATCGACGACGAGAGCGCCAACCTGGCGCGCGCGTATCCACTGCAGCTCGCGCGACGCGTCGAATCCGGTGACGTCGCTCCGTATTTCGTCGAGTGGGTGCGGCGCCAGCTCGAAGAGCGATTCGGCAACCGGATTTACGAGCAGGGCCTCAAGGTTTTCACCACGCTCGATCTCGACATGCAACACGCGGCGGAGCGCGCCACCGAGAACCAACTGCGCGCGATCGAGAGTGGACGCTACGGTCCGTTTGAACACGAGAGCTACGAGCACTTCGCGGCTCGCTCCCTCACGACGAACGAAGAGAGCGGACGGGAGAGTCCGTACTTGCAAGGCGCCTTCGTCGCGATCGATCCACGAAATGGCGGCGTTCGCGCGTTCGTCGGCGGCCGCGACTACGACGACTCCAAGTTCAATCGCGCAGCGCAAGCGCTGAGGCAGCCCGGATCCACATTCAAACCGATCGTCTATTCGGCAGCGGTACAAAACGGCTACTCGCCCGGCAGTCCCGTGGCCGACTCGCCCGTCGCCGTGTCGCAGGTCGACGGCTCGACGTGGACACCTCAGAACTATGACGGGAAGTTCTGGGGAACGATTTCGGTGCGCCGTGCCCTTTCGCAGTCGCGCAATCTGGCCGCCATCGACATGGGGATGGCGCTTGGCGAGCGCACGGTGATCGCCGAAGCACGCGCGATGGGCCTAACGACTCCGATCCCGCCGTATCCATCCATCTTCATCGGCTCGGCCGACGTCTATCCGATCGAGATGGTCGCGGCCTACACGACGTTCGCCAATCTCGGTGAGCACGTAGCGCCGTCCGGCATCGTGCGCGTGGAAACGGCTACGGGCGAAGTCATTTGGGAGCCGGCGCCAAAGCGATCATTCGTGCTCTCACCGGGCGAGGCGTGGCTCATGGTGAGCATGATGAAAGACGTCGTGATGCGCGGGACAGCGGCAGGCAGCGTGTGGGGCGCGGGATTCCACATTCCTGCTGGCGGCAAGACTGGCACGACGAACGACGGCACCGACGTCTGGTACATCGGCTATACGGCTGATCTTGTCGCCGGCGTGTGGATGGGCTTCGACAGGCCGAAGAAGATCAAGACGAACGCGCAGGGCGGTATTCTCGCGGCCCCTGCGTATACCTCATTCGTGAAGGAAGTGTACAGCCGCAAGCCCGCTCCTCCCGATTGGCCGCGGCCTTCAACGGTGGTCGAGCAAATGGTCGACAATTCGCCGGACTGCAGCGGCGCTGAGACGTACATCGACTACGCGCTGATCGGCGCCGGGAGCAGCGTGTGCGCCGGCTCCAACCTCGGCGACATCTTCCAGATCGGGACGCCGCAGCCGCCCGATACGCCGAGCATCCCGCATACGTCGGGCGGTACGGTGCAGCCGCCGCCGAAGGCGAAGAAGGACACCTCGTTCCAGAATCCCTTCAAGATCCCGCCGGCGCATTGAGCGAGAGGATAGCTCGTTAGGCAGCGCTCCCATCCCCTAACCCTATCCCCCAAAATTCCCATAAAGCTCTACTGCGCCCGATGGGTACTGCCCGTCACGCACCCGCCCATCGCTGATGGTGCGGTTGGCGTGGAGGGGGGCAGGATCGCATACGTCGGCCCACGCGACGGGGCCCCAGTTGCAGAGCACGTGGTCCAGCTAGGCGACGCGTACTTGCTGCCCGGGCTCGTCAACGCGCACACGCACCTGGAATTGACGGTCATGCGCGGCCTCCTGGAGCGGGGGACGTTCCGGGAGTGGATCCTGCACCTAACGAGTGCGCGGAGAGAGGAGCTGGACGAGTCTACCATGCTTGCGTCTGCCCGTCTCGGGATCGCCGAAGGCTTGCTCGGCGGCATCACGACGTACGCGGACACGAGCGCTTCGGGCGTTGTTGTCGATGCACTGACGCAGATGCAAGTGCGCGGAATCTCCTACCAGGAGGTCTTCGGTCCGGCTCCGGAGCAGTGCGACGCGTCGATGACCGAGCTGCGAGGCCGCATCGCGCAGCTTGCGGGGCGCGCCACCTCACTCGTTGGGCTTGGCGTCTCGCCGCACGCGCCCTACACGGTCAGCGATGATTTGTATCGCGCCGCCGCGCGATACGCCGCTCAGGAACGGCTGCCGGTCGCCGTGCACATCGCCGAGAGCGCCGAGGAGTCGCTGTTCGTCGCCCAAGGGAGCGGCCCGTTCGCCGACGGCTGGCGCGCACGAGGCATTCCGGTAGCTCCGCGCGCGGCGTCGCCAATCGCGCTCCTGCGAGCGACGGGCATACTGGACTGCAAGCCGCTGCTCATTCACTGCGTGCACCTAACGAGCGATGATATGGCGGATATTGTGCGCAGCGGTTCTGCCGTCGCGCACTGTCCCGCGTCCAACGCGAAGCTGGGGCATGGCATCGCACCGGTCGCTCAGCTCCCCGGCCGCGCGGTGCGAGTTGGGCTGGGAACGGACTCGGTGGCCAGCAACAACCGCATGGATATCCTGGACGAGGCGCGGCTCGCGGTGCTCGTGGGTCGAGCAGCTCGAGGCGCTGGCATCGACGCAGGCGGCGCGCTCGAATTGGCGACCATTGGGGGAGCGGCGGCGCTTGGTCTCCAGTCTGAGATTGGCTCGCTGGAAACTGGTAAAGCGGCAGATCTTGCCGCCTTTCGCGTCGATTCGGCGCGCGACGAGCCGGTTTACGACCCGGCGGCGGCGCTCGTTTTCGGAAGTGGGGGGCGGCGCGCCTTGCTCGTCGCAATTCAAGGGGTGGAGCTAGTGCGCGACGGGCGTTTGCTCACCACTTTGGAGGCTGATATCGCAACTGTGCGGGACGGCGGGAGGCGCCTGGCTCGTTTCGCCGTGGAAGCACCCGCGCAGGCAGGGTAGACTTCAGCGTCGTTCCGTCTGCGTTCGAGAACGACCTCACCGAAGGAGAGACAGCACAATGACCGCACGCGCGTCGGGACGCACGCAACGGATTTGGCGCGATGGGAAGATGGTGGAGTGGGACGATTGCAACATCCATGTGATGGCCCATGTCGTCCACTACGGCTCCAGCGTGTTCGAAGGGATCCGTTGCTACGAGACGCCTAACGGTGGTGCCGTCTTCCGGCTGAAGGATCACATGCGACGATTGCTCGACTCCTGTCGCATCTACCGAATTGAGCTTCCGTATTCGGTGGACGATCTGGTACAGGCGACTCTAGATGCCGTCACCGCGAACGAATTACGCGAGTGTTACATACGTCCGGTCGTCGTGCGTACTGGTGAACAGATGGGCTTCGATCCGACTGGCGTACCAGTCGAGACGTTCATAATTCCGTGGCACTGGGGACCCTTGCATGGCCACGCTTCGCTCGACAACGGAATCGATGTCTGCGTATCGACGTGGCGCCGCGCCGCGCCCGACACGTTCCCGACGATGGCAAAGGCAGGCGGGAACTACCTGAACTCGCAGCTCACCAAGCTCGAGGCGGCGAACGATTCCTACGCGCAGGGTATCATGCTCGACGTCTTCGGATTCATCTCCGAAGGGAGTGGTGAGAACGTCTTTGTCGTGCGGGACGGCGTGCTGTACACGTCGCCGGTGGCCTCGGGAATTCTGCACGGCATAACGAGAGACACGATCATGACGCTTGCAACGAAGCTGGGATACCAGGTTCGCGAACAGCAGATGTTACGCGAGATGCTCTATCTCGCTGATGAAGTCTTCATGTGCGGCACCGCAGCCGAAGTGACGCCGGTTCGTTCTGTTGACAGACTCGCTGTCGGCGACGGAAAGCCGGGCCCAATAACGCGTGCGCTGCAGCAAGAGTATCTCGCGATCGCGCATGGTCGTCGTCCTGATGCGTTCGGCTGGCTCACGCCTTTGCCCGTGGCCGCGCTGAGCGCACCATAGGGCAGGCAGGGATGATCGTCAGGCACCGACGCGTTACCTTGTTGAGGTCGGTGCACTCTTGTAGGTTGCATTACGAGTGGCGCAATTCCGGTCGCATGCGCACCGGAATCGTCGTTCGAAGCTCCCGCTCCAAGGCACCGGGCGGGAGTTCGTGTAACCAAGCACGGAGGACTGGGCTCCCGTGATTGTTGGATGCCTCGCGTTGAATGCGTCGTTCGAGCCACTCACCATGGTTCCGCTCAAGCGCGCTTTGCGTCTGGTGATCGACGGCAAGGCGGAGATCGTCGAAGCGGACGGCGCGCGTCCGGTGCGCTCGGAGCGGCTGGCGATTCCACGTCCCGCGGTCATTCGCCTGACGAAGTTCATCCACGTCCCGCGCCGTTTCCGTCGTCAGGTGACGAACACGTTCTTGTTCGCCCGCGATCGCTATCGCTGTCAGTTCTGCGGCCGCGCGCAGCACGAGCTCAAGCCGCGCGAATCGCTCACGCGCGATCACCTGGTGCCGCTCTCACGCGGCGGAACGAACGACTGGACGAACGTCGTGACGGCGTGCAGCGCGTGCAACACGCGCAAGTCGAATCACCTGCCGTCCGAGGCGGGGATGCACCCGCTCACGGCCCCAGTCGAGCCGCACTTCGTGCACCTGAGCTGGGCGGTGCGCCGCCTGACGCCGACTCAGGCGAAGTACATCCGCTACTTCTACGGCGCCGACGTGCTGCATCAGATCGAGCAGCTGGAACAGCGCCAGAACGCGGTTCATCGCCGACACGGTTAGGCCTGCTGTCGAGTCAATTGACTGCCTAACGGGCTTAGCGCAGAAACCCGCTTGTGTTCGGCGGGGCGTCCCGCTACGGCGGCTAGCACGCTTCTCGCTTCCGGCTGCGCGCAGTCTGCGCGGGGCCTGTGCATCACTGGGCGTGCGCGCGCCGACGCTCGCCGCGTGACGCCGCCTTCGAGGACGCCCGCGCCTCACGGTCGGCCCTTGTGCGCGCCCAAGAATGCAGTTCGGCCTAACGGGAGGCGCGGCAGCTCCGGAGGCGGCGTTGGCAGCTTAGCGAGAGACGGCACTCACGACATGATTGCCAGTACTTACGGATCATGGCCGGCTCGAAGCGTGTAAGCGCCCCGCCGCCGAAGCGTGCTGCCGACGCCAACCCGTTAGGCATACGCTGCTCTTCCACCTTACGACGGAACGCGGAACGCCGCAGTGCGCTGCTCGAGGTGCCGCTGCTCGCCGCCTAACACGCGAACGAACACGCGCCGCACACCGCGCCCGATCGCCGTGCCCGGATTGCGCTGACCGCGCACCGCCGGCCGCAGCTCGCCGCGCAGCCAGCGCTCTACCTCATCCAGATCGTTGTCCGACAGCGTCTGCACGTTGAGTACGACGCGATAGTACTGCCGACCCCCGCGCTGACTCGCAGCGAGCGCGACGCGCACCGGCCGCTCGACCTCCGCCGCGACATCCGTGACGCGCGCGAACACCCCGAGCTGGTGCACCACATTGGTGCTGTCGACGCGGAAGACGTGATACCGCTCGGTCAGCGCGTCGTAACGGACGACGACATCCCATTCAGTCGCGGCAAGCAGATCGTCGAACAGACGCCGCGCGGCCCACAACTCCACACGATAGTGCAGCTCCATCGGGAAGCCGTTGCGCACGAGCACGAGCATCGCGGAATCCGCGACGACGCCGACGGCTCGCACGCTCGGCCCCTCCCGTGCAATGACGGCGGGAGGCGGCAAGGTTACGTCCAGCCGTGGGCGCGTCTGTTGAGCAGATACGCCCACACTCGCAATCACGAATGCCGCGCCAGCGAGCCCTCCGCCGCCCAGCCTCACACTCAGATGCGTGGTTTCAGCCTAACGAAGAAGTTCACCGGCGCGTCCTTGCTGGACAGAGCCTTCGCGACGTAGAACCCCACGTTATCGAGCACGAGCCCAAGACCGATATCCGTCCTGAAGGTGCGTGCCTTCGGAATCTTGTCTTTGCTGTACGTGAGGTCGCTCACGTCAGCGCGCGGCGTGACGAGCCAGCCGCGCCCCGCATCCGCGAACACGACCCACTGCGCGCCGCTGCCATACCCGTGGCGCCATGGTCTCCAATCGTCATCGAAGATGCCGAAAGGATCCAGCCGCAAATCGCCGCGAAATTCTATTTGCGCCAGAGCCATGCGATCGCACTGCGCCGGCAGCCCCGAGACAGCGCTCACCTGGCCGCCAGGCAGCGTGGGATCCACAGACGAACAGGCCAGCACGTCCCTGCCTTCCGGCTCGCGCCGAAAATCGTAGCCGGGCATGCTGCCAGGACCGCCGATAGAGAAGCGGCGCTGCAACGGCAGCGGATCGCCGCCTAACCAGCCGCCCAGGACGACGCGCATGTTGAGCTGGCCGTCCGGCGACAGCCGATTGTAGCGGCGCAAGTCGATAAAGCCGCGACGATAGTCTGTCGCACCGGGCGCCACGTTGCGGGTGAAGAACGAAGTTGCAGCGAGCGTCGTGAGCGTACCGTGACCCTGCTCCAGGTTTGCGGTGATGAACCATCCGGACCAGGGATCGTCCTCGTCATTGCGAGTATCGAAACGAAAAGTTCCCGAGAGTACGTGCAGACTTCCGTCGTCCATTGAGGGATTGGGGCGCCAGCCGTCGCTGTTTCGGAAGAGCGTGAACGGATCGCGCGTGTCGCGTGACGCCCAGCGCTGGTCGCTGAA
Organism: Gemmatimonadaceae bacterium; assembly: GCA_036555845.1. Taxonomy (GTDB): domain Bacteria; phylum Gemmatimonadota; class Gemmatimonadetes; order Gemmatimonadales; family Gemmatimonadaceae; genus DASYRX01. The sequence goes on from DATBKN010000099.1 coordinate 7,947, forward strand.
CGAGACGATGAAGTCCGTTGCTCGCGTTAGGTACAGGCCGGCGTAGACAGCACCACCGTGCCGGTTGAAGTAGTCGCGATAGTCCCGATGCAGGAAGAACGTCGAGAGACCGACTTCGCCGTCGCTCAGCTGCCAATCCTCGACCGGATCGACCAAATCGAAGAGCTTTCCACCAAAACGCAATCCGCTCTCATCGCCAAGCTCGAACTCCATTTTCACGTTATGACCGAATGTATGCTCGGCCCGGTCCAGGTTGCCGACTGTGCGCACGATGCCTAACGCGTCGAGCCGGAGGCGCCCCCAGCCGAGGTCACGCCCAATCGACGGACCGACGAGCACCGGCAGGCCTTCCACCCGGTTGTACGTCCGTGCCGAAAGCAAGCGCAGATCCGTCCATCCGCGAGCCGCCCAACGCTCACGACTGCGCCACCAGCGTACGTCGACGTTGTCGACTTCCTCGGTCTCGCGCACGACGAGCACAGTCCCTTCACGCTGATAGGCCACACTTGCCGCGTACACACGAACATCGCCGCCTACCGTCGCGCCTTCCTGTCTCTCGAGTCTGCCGCCGACGACGAGAATGTCGCGATCGACCCGCGCGCCTGGCTCCAGAAAGACTGACGAATTGATGGCGACAATCCGCCCGCGCACGTGGCCGCGGATTGTGAGTGGTCCATCCAGGACCGCGACGTCGGAGTCCACAACTCGCCCGCGGTCGATGTCATAGGAGCCCGACGCGCGGAGCGTACCAGACGAGTTGTAGGTCCGCGCCAGTTCCTCGATGACTTCGCGCGGAATCGCGCGCGCCTGCACCTGCGAGAGTCGCAGTGAGTCGGGCTGCTGAGCGCCAACGACAGGCGACAGAGTCGCGAGGCAGAGGGCAAGGCGTAATGTCAATCGGGATTGCATGAGCACTCTCGGGTGTGTTGTACAGCCACTCGCCAAGCATGTGACGTGCCCATTCCATCCACTCCGCCTAACACATTCCCGCCGCGTCACTTGGGCTTTGCGCACAGGCATAGCAAAGCCGCTGGTATCCGCGCGAGTGGTCAGACCGTGTGTGTCACTCCGCTATCGCTGACGATACCCAGGCGCCGCATGCGCCGGTAGAGATTCGGCCGGTCAGTCTGAAGCCGGCGTGCTGCCTCGGCCACATTGCCAGAGGCAGCTGTCAGCGCATTTACGATGAGGAATCGCTCGTACGCATCGAGCGCGTCAGCGAGCGGGAGATCCGCATCGGTCATTTGCGCCGTGGCCATTGAAAGTCCGACGCGCTCACGCGGCAACTCGGCGCCGGCCGGGAGCACATCGATCACCTGCGCCGCGGCAACATGCTGCCCGGCGTGGAGGATCACGAGCCGCTCCACGATGTTCGCCAGTTCGCGCACGTTGCCCGGCCAGCGGTAGCGCGCGAGCGCGGAGAGCGCGTCGTCGCCCCATGTTGGTAGCGTGCGTCCCGTTCGCGCGCGATGCAGCGCGCTGAAATGCCTGACGAGTGCCGGGAGGTCTTCGATCCGCTCGCGCAGCGGCGGCAGGTTGAGCGGAATCACGTTGAGACGGAAGAGCAGGTCCTCGCGGAATGCGCCGTCGCGCGATGCACGTTCGAGATCCTTGTTTGTTGCCGCCACGATGCGCACGTCGATCGGAATCGGCTTTCCTCCGCCGACTCGCTCGATCTCCTTGGCTTCAATAGCGCGCAGCAGCTTGGCTTGGGCCTCAGGGCCGAGATCGCCGACTTCATCCAGAAGGAGTGTCCCTTTGTCGGCAAGCTCGAAGCGACCGATGCGACGATCCGTCGCGCCCGTGAAGGAACCTTTTTCGTGCCCGAACATCTCGCTCTCAACGAGATCACGCGGGATCGCCGCGCAGTTCACACGGATGAACGCGCGGTCGCGGCGCGAGCTGTCGCCGTGGATCGCGGCCGCCACCAGCTCCTTCCCGGTTCCCGACTCGCCGCTGATCAGCACGCGCGCGTCCGTAGGAGCAATGCGTGCGATCAGCTCGCGCACGCGCTGCATAACGACGCTGTTCCCAACCATTTCGCCGCCGAGTCCCGCTTCGGCGCGCAGCGCTTGCGCCTCGCGTCGTGCACTTCGCAGCTCGAGCGCGGCGCTCACTGCCAACAGCACGCCTTCGGGCGTGAGTGGTTTCTCGAGGAAGGTAAAGGCGCCGAGCTTGGTCGCGCGCACCGCGTCGCTCAGACCGGCGCGCCCGCTCATCATGATGACGGGGAGGTCTACGCGCTGCGCGCGAAGAGTCTCCAGCACTGCCATGCCGTCCAGGTCTCCCGGCATCATGAGATCGACGATCACGACGTCGAGCTCGGACTCCAGCGCGAGTGCGACGCCGCTCTTGCCATCCTCCGCGGATCGGACGTCGTATCCTTCGGCGCCGAGCAGTGCGCCGACCATGCGGCGTATGTTGGGCTCGTCGTCTATGAGAAGGACGGAGGGCAC
>DATBKN010000100.1:0-1840 GCA_036555845.1 Gemmatimonadaceae bacterium
TCGGCGCTGCCACTCACCCCCGCCGTCTTCCACATCATGCTGGCCCTGGCCGACGGCGACTCGCACGGCTACGGCATCATGCAGGAAGTCGACGAGATGACGGCCGGGAAGATGCGCCTCGGGCCCGGTACGCTGTACCGCTCCATGCAGCGCATGGAAGTGGATGGATACATCGAGGAGCTGCCGCTGCGGCTCGACTCGGAGCACGACGACGAACGGCGTCGCTACTACCGCCTAACGCCGCTCGGTTTCGCGGTGGCGCGCGCCGAGGCCAGGCGGCTGGCCGCCCTCGTGGACGCCGCCGCACAACGGCGCCTGCTCGGCCGTGCAAAGCGAGGCACATGATGACAACGTCGCGCGTGCCGGAAGATTTCCACACGATCACGCCGCACCTGGTTGTGCGCGGCGTCGCGGAGGCCATCGCATTCTACACGCGCGCATTCGGCGCGCACGAGCTGCTGCGCCACGACGCGCCGGACGGCGAGCGAATCATGCATGCGGAGTTGTTGTTAGGCGATTCCCGCTTTTTCGTCGTCGACGAATACCCGGAGTCACCGTGGTCGCCGCAATCGCTCGGCGGATCTCCGATCACGCTGCATCTATACGTAGAAGACGTGGACGCGATGTTCGATCGCGCGGTCGAGGCTGGAGCGACTGAAATGATGCCGGTGCAGGACTGCTTCTGGGGAGACCGCTACGGCATGCTCGTCGATCCGTTCGGCCATCGCTGGTCGATCGCGAGCCGCCTGGAAGACTTGTCGCCGCAACAGCTCAAGGAACGCGCCGAGAATTACGCCAAAGAAAACCCCTGGTAAACACATGCCTAACAAGTCGAAGGAAGTCGACGCGTACATCGCCAAATCACCGGAGTTCGCCCGGCCGATACTGACGAAGATTCGCGATTCGTTTCATCAGGGTTGCCCTGCGCTGGAAGAGAAACTCAAGTGGAGCGTGCCATCGTTCGAATACAAAGGGATGATGGGAGGGATGGCCGCGTTCAAGCACTACGTGACGTTCGGCTTCTGGAAGCAATCGTTGATGAAGGATCCACAGGGGATCTTCGAGAAAGACAGGCCGATGGCCTCGGGACGCCTAACGTCGGTGAAGGATCTGCCGCCGGACAAGGTCCTCGTTGCGTACGTCAGGGAAGCCGCTGCGCTGAACGACAATGGCGTGAAGGTGCCGCGGCCGCCGCGTGCTAAAGTCGCCGCGCAGTTGCGCGTTCCGGCTGATCTCGCCAGCGCTCTCAAGAAGAACGCGAAGGCGAGTGCGACGTTCACAGGGTTCAGTCCTTCTCAGCGCAACGAGTACGTGGAGTGGATAACGGACGCCAAGCAGGACGCAACGCGTTCACAGCGACTCGCGACGACGATTGAATGGCTGGCCCAGGGGAAGCCGCGCAACTGGAAGTACATGCGCATGAGGACTGCGCGATAGCGAAGTGACCGGCTGAGGGCCGGGCACGACCGTTGCGCTTTTGGATCAGTCGCAACGGATTCGAGGTGTTAGGTGGCCCGCACGGTTGATCGCATCGGACTCAGCAACGAGTCGCTGCGGACAGCGACGTCGACGATCGAGTCATTCCCGTCACTCACAGAAGATCTTACCACGGATGTCTGTGTCATCGGCGCAGGCATCGCGGGGATGTCGGAGCTGCACGGACGCGATGTCACTCGACTCATCGCTCGAGCGCACATGGCGGCGATCGATCGTGGGACACAGAAGACCCTAACCATTATGTCCGGCTGCAGCACGTGAATGGACGAGGCGGCGAAGGGTCAGCAACGCGGAAGCATGTCGAAGGCAAGCATTGATAGCAGGACATCTCTCGAGCTGGAAG
>DATBKN010000101.1:0-1537 GCA_036555845.1 Gemmatimonadaceae bacterium
TGGCGAAGGGGGGCTTTCTCATCGTCGACGACTTCATGCGCAGCGAGTGGTACAACTTCGAGCATCAGATTCGTCGAGTGCTGCCTAACGCGCGCATCGACAGGCTCGACGTGTCGCATCCCATCTTCGACACCTTCTTTCACATCAAGACGCTGGAGATGAAGTACCCGCACGACCCGTATCTCGACGCCGAGTTTCTCGGGATTCACGAGAACAACGATCCGACCAAACGCCTGTCCGTGATCATCAACTACAACAACGACATCGGCGACTATATGGAGTGGTCGGACGACAACTGGTGGCCCGTGAACATCACAAACGAGGCGTATAAGTTCGCTATCAATTACATCATTTACGGATTGACGCGTTGAAGATCAAAGAGCGGGAACGCAGATAGACGCAAAAACAACGCAGATTGACGCAGATACTGCTCTTGAACTAACAATCGTAAGATCTGCATTACTCTGCGCCGTTTCGGCGTCATCTGCGTTCCCGTTTTTATGCCGCTGGCGCGATGAAATTCCGCCCTATGTGCGGTTGACCGATGCCCCCGGTGCGCCCTAGACTAAAGGCTCGCTCAACCGGGCCGCGAGGCGGCCGCTCAGGGGGAATCGCGTTTGTCCGAAGTCATTATCCACGACGAAGAAAATTTTGAGCGCGCGCTCAAGCGCTTCAAAAAGAAGATCGAAAAGGCCGGAATTCTTTCCGATCTCCGCAAGCACCGTCACTACGAGAAGCCGTCGGAGCGGCGGAAGCGCAAGATGAACGCGGCACGACGCAAGGGCCGCCGGCCCCGGTCGGCCTAACTGTCGTCACGGCGGCATGCGTTAGGCGCCGCCGACCGTCCCCGTCTCCTCGAGCCCGGTCTGGCGCGCATGCCTGATCGGGCTCGCCGCATCTCCCCATTTCTCGCGATGAACCGCCACGCGCTCGCCGTACTGGAGTTTCCCCGCGTGCTCGACCTCGTGGCCGAACGCTGCGCGTCCGGCCTCGGCGCGGAGCGCGTGCGTGGAATGCTCCCGCACGACGATCGTGGCGTGCTCGAGCGCGAGCACAGCCGCGTCGCTGCCGTCCGGGCCTTGCTGGACGGCGACGTCGGCTGCCCGTCAGAGACAATTCCCGATCTGGGCAGGGCGCTGGACCAGCTGCGCGTCGTCGGCAGTGTACTCGCCGGCCCGGCGCTCGTGGGAATCGCGACTTTGCTGCGCTCGTCCCGCCTAACGAAGATCGCGCTCGCCGATACCAGGCAGCCCGTCATGGCTCTTGCGTTGCTCGCGGATCTGAGGGACCGGCTCGTCGTCGCGGCCCGCGATGAGGAGCGTCTGGCGCGCGCGTTCGAGCCAGACGGGACGCTGCGCGATGATGCGTCGCCGTTGCTGCGCAAGCTGCGACGCGAACTGCGCGCCGGCGAAGGCGAGCTCGTCTCGCTGCTCGAACGTACGATGCAGCGCCTCGACGCCCACCACCGTGTGGCCGATATGTCCGTAACGATGCGAAACGGCCGCTGGGTGATTCCCGTTCGGCGCGAGGCCCGCAC
>DATBKN010000102.1:0-2402 GCA_036555845.1 Gemmatimonadaceae bacterium
ATTCGCTCAGCTGCGCCGCCGTCAGCTTCGTCTCAGCCACGCGCTCGAATACGCTCTCGCGAACACCCGGTCGCACGACGCGTACGCGCTCGGCGAGGCCGGCGTGCGTCACGTCGAAGCGGAGCAGCGTTTCCTGGTTACCCATGCGGAACTGATGCGACCCTTCGTGCTTGAGGGCCTGTCCGCCGTCTACAGCCACCGTTCCGTCACGCGAAACGAAACGTAGCATGCCTTCCGTGCGGAAGTTGAAGTAGAGACCAGCGTACCGGATAGGCTGATCTTCGCCTAACGGGGCGTTGCCGTCGGCAGCCGCCGTCGCTGCCCGCTTGGTCAGATACGCGTCCGCCACGCGCTCAGCGAGGAGCATCGTGTTCGCCGTCGCGAGATTGCAGAGGAGCGCCACCGAGAAATGCTCGTCCGGAAAGCGCATTAGCATGGCGCGGTAGCCACCTAACGCGCCGCCGTGCTGCACACGCCGGCGCCCGCCGTATGAATCAACCGTCAGTCCGAACGCATAGGTGAGCTTGTCGCCGTTGTTGAGCGTCCCGGGCGTTTGCACCATCGTCGTCAGCGTAGGACCGCCCAAGGCTCCCGAGTAGAAGCTCTCGTCCCAGCGCAGCAGGTCGGGGATCGAGGAGTGCACACCGCCCGATCCTGTTGTCTCCACATGACTCACATTCGACGTGATGTAACCACCGCCGCGCTTGGGAGCATACGCGTCCGCGCGGCCCGGGAGCACCAGCTCCCGATCATCGATGTAGCGAGTCTTCGTCATGCCGAGCGGACCGAAGATGCGTTCTTGCGCGAATTCTCGATGTGGCTTGCCGCTCACGCGCGTGACGATCGTGGAGAGGATGTCGTATCCTGTGTTGCTGTAGAGATGCTCCTCACCCGGGCTGAAGTTGAGCGCCTTCTGCCGCCTGACGAGATCGATCACGTCGGCCTGCGTGACGACGTCGCCATCGCGCATCCCCTGCATGGCGAAGAGGTCCCACTTCTCGCGCAGACCGCCCAGGTGATGCACGAGATGGCGAATCGTTATGCGCTTGCCGAAATCGGGCACCTCGGGGACGTATTTGCGCACGTCGTCATCTAACGAGATCTTTCCGTCCTGTACGAGCAGCGCGATGCTCATCGCCGTGAACTGCTTGGACACGGAGCCGACGTAGAAGACGTGCTCGGGGGAGATCGGCACTCCGAGCTCGATGTTAGCCATGCCGTACCCGTGCGAGTACGCCATCTGCCCGTTGCGGAAGACGCCAACCGCGCAGCCCGGCGAATCCGGGCGATCGTACTGCGCGAACACCGAATCGACGCGCGGGTTCTGCGCGGCAAGTGGAAGCACCGCCGAGAAGAGGAGCAGCGCGAGCATCGGGGGAGATGCCTTCATGTGAGTCTCCGGTCTATCGGATTGTCGCTACGCCGTTCGCCCGCGAGCGGAAACGCTCGAACACTAAGGGATCGTGCCCTGGCACGATCAGCCTAACGTCGCTCGCTATCGTTTTCATACGATCCTGTGCGCGCAGATTGGAGTCGGCATCGAGCGTCTGCGCGATCGCGACTCGCTGTTCGAGGTTCTCGTACAGGTAGAGGTTGTCCGACGCGATGACAACCGTCCCTGCGCCGGTGCGCACACCGACGTACTGCGACGCATACGTGTGGCGCCCACCGGTGTACGCCGTCAGCCCGGGAAGAAACTCCTTCGCGTCGCCCTCGATCAGCCGCAGTCGTCCGCGACGCTCGAGATCGAACAGCATGGCGGCCACTTCGCTTTCAATGGCGCGCTCTTTCGGCGCTCCCGTCAGCGGGGTGACGTAGTAATGGTATTCCTCGGCCTGAATCCACACATTGGCGCGCGGGAACAGGTCGATTCCGTCGGCATGATCCCAATGGATATGCGTGATGACGATATCAGTGACCGAATCAGGATCCACGCCGGCCTGCCTAACGGCGTCCGCAGGCGAGACATAGCCGGCAGGCTTCCAGCGATCGATGTAACGCTGCCGATGGAACCCGGCGTCGACCAGCACGTTGTGGCCGCCGCCGCGCAGCAGCCAGACGGACATGGCGATATCCAGACGCCTCGATGTATCCGCCCCTGCGATCAGCCCGGAGACGCGGAACGCGGGTACTGTCGCGAAACGAATCGCGTCGATTTCGTATGTTACCGCGCGGTTGTTCGGCTGGGCCGACGCAAGCGAGGCGCAGCAGAGTGCGCCGAAGGCCGCGCGCGCTCCCCTCACAGCGAGCGCTTCGCGTTAGGCGACCGAGCGACCGAAGGCGCCGGCCGCGCATCGATCTGAATCTGCTTCATCTTCTCCGGGTCGGCGGGCAGATCCGCTGAGCCGGCTGGATACGAATTGAGCTTGAAGATGTAGCCGATGACGTCGAGGACGTCTTCG
>DATBKN010000103.1:0-11814 GCA_036555845.1 Gemmatimonadaceae bacterium
TTCCGATGTTTGACGCGTCAGGCAAGATCATGCAGTGGGTTGGCTCGTCGACCGACGTGCACGAGCTCAAGGTTGCACAGGAAGCGCTGCGCGAGGCGGACACGTTGAAGGACGAGTTTCTTGCCACGCTCGCGCACGAGCTGCGCAATCCGCTGGCGCCTCTGGTCACGTCCGCCGAGATCCTCGCCCATAGCACAGACCCCGCGGCGAACGAGCAGGCGCGGGCGACAATCCGGCGACAGATAGCGCATATGGTCCGGCTCGTGGACGACCTAATCGACGTCAGTCGCGTGACTCGCAACGTGATTCAGGTGCGCCGCGAGAATACGACGCTCTCGGCGATCATCGCGGCGGCAGTCGAGACCGTGCGCGATTCCGCGGAGTGCTCGGAACAGCGAGTCACCGTGACCATGCCCGAAGAGCCCGTGCATCTCTTCGCCGACCCGGTGCGCCTAACGCAGGTGTTCTCGAACCTGCTCAACAATGCCTGTAAATACACACCCAAGGGCGGGAGCATTTCTGTCACGGCCAGGATGCAGGACGAATGGGTCCTGGTTAGGGTGCGCGACACTGGAATCGGCATCCCGCCTGACAAGCTCTCGCATGTCTTTGGCGCCTTTGCGCGCGTGCACAGCACGCTGAATGACGAGCAGCCGCGCGGGCTCGGCATCGGTCTCGCGCTGGTACGACGAGTAGTCGATCTGCACGGTGGATCGGTTGTCGCCGAGAGCGAGGGTGAAGGAAAGGGGAGCGAGTTCATCGTGCGTCTGCCTGTTCGAGTGACGGCACGAAAGGGCGAAGTGGCGACGACGCCCGTTGCTGATGCACCCGCCACTCCTGCCGGTTTCGGTGGCCCTGCAGATCGCGACGTGAAGCGCGTGCCCACACCACCATCGCGTCCTGCGAAGCTTCCTCGGCGAGTGCTCGTCGTCGACGACAACGTAGACGCCGCGGAAGCGCTCGATACGCTGCTGACGCTTGGCGGAATGGAGACGCGCGTCGCGCACGACGGCATCGAAGCGCTGTACACAGCCGCGGAGTTTCGACCCGACGCGATGATTGTCGATATCGGCATGCCGCGTCTCGATGGCCACGAAGTCGCCCAGCGCATGCGGGCGGCTCCATGGGCGGCAGGCATCAGGCTGGTCGCGCTTTCAGGCTGGGCGCAGGAATCGGATCGCCAGAAATCGCGCGAAGCCGGCTTTGACGTGCATCTCGCCAAGCCCGTGACGTTCGGCACCCTGATGGACGCGTTAGGCGGCGAGGCTGTGACGTCGCAGCCAACCGATTCGACGCCACCCAACGCGCGACCGGCGCCGCGCGACGACCACGTCTCACCCGGTTAGATGGGGCGGTGGCTGCCGCGCTTGAGTAGATCCCAGATCAACGCGACGGCTGCCACGACGAGCAGCAGATGCAGCAGACCTCCTACCGTCACGGATACGATGATGCCGACCAACCAGACCAGTACTGCTATATAGAAAATCGCCCACAACATCGCGACATCCCCAACAATCGTTAGGCGGCGACCTCTGTCTGCAGTTCGCCGATGATGAGGTCCGCCGCGGTGCACAAGTCCGGGGCCACGTGATAGGTGTGCGTCTGGCGCCGTCCCACGAAGAGCTCGTTCTCCGAGCCGCTGTCCACCACGAGCCCGCGACACGACGCGTGACGAGCCGCCAGCATGTCGTCCGCAGAGTCGCCGATCAGCCAGGATCGCTGAAGGTCTGCTCCGAGCTCGGTCGCAGCACGGCGCAGAAGGCCGGGCTTGGGAAGGTGGCAGTCGCAATCCTTGGTAAAGCGCGCGACGGAACCGACCGGATGGTGTGGACAATACAGAAAGCCCGCGAGCTCGAATCCACGCGTCGCGAAACGCGATGCGATGTGGCGCTGGACAACCTCGAGTGCGTGCTCGTCATAGTACCCGAAAGCCATGCCGCTCTCGTTCGAGATCGTCGCGAGACTGAATCCGGCACCGTGCAGCCTGTCGAGAGCAAGCGTCCATCCTGCGGCCAAACGAATTCGCGCGGGATCGACGTTGAACGGCTGGTCACTGAGTAGCACAGCCTTGTCGAGGAATACGAAAGGTTCCATGCCAGCGGTTCTCATGATGCGCGACGGACCTGCGACGCCTCAGATATCATCGGCGCCGCTGTGAGTGGACGTGTGAGACGCGACTCGCGACGCAGACGCGCGAGATGGGCGCGCACAGCGGCGCGCTGCTTGAGCGCCGGTTCCGCGAGCAGCGCATCGCATGCATCGAGCACGGATTCGACGGTGATGCCGCTCGCATTGTCTGGCCACGTTGAGAAGAGACGCTCGGCCGACGGACGCTCGCTTCCCGGCAGCCAGAGCACGCGATAGCGCGCGCGATCCGCCGGACGCCACAACGGCACGTCCGCGCCGGAGGCGATCGTTACGCTCGGCGTGCCGATCGCTTCGGCCAGACGCGTGACACCGGTGTCGTTGCTGATCAGGAGGTACGCATAGTCCAGCAACACGGCGTAGGCACCCATCGTTAGGCAGCCCGTGAGGTCGATGGCGGGACTGCGCATGCGCGCCGCGACGGCTTCCGCTACCGGTCGATCCGAAGCGGGGCCTGTCAGCGCGACCCGTAGCCCGTGCACTGCAAGCGCATCGGCGACGCGCGCGAAGCGCGACGCCTGCCAGCGTCGCTCGGGCAGACGGCCACCAGGCTGGATGCAGACAAACGGTCCGCCGAGGAGCGCCAGCGCGTCGCGGCAGCCTTCCAGCTCGGCACGATCGCGCGGCGTGAACGGAAACTCCAGCGCGTCACCCTGGTCCCGAATTCCTAGCGCGCGGACGAGGAGCAGGAGGCGCAGGAGCTCGGGTCCCTGCTCGGGCCACTCGACGCGCAACTCCGTCGCGTCGTTGCTCCCGTTAGGCGAGCCGTTTCTGAAGCCCGCCGTGAAGCGCGCGCCCAGCTGCGCCGTCACGGCGTGCAACTGTTCGCCGGGCGCTTGCAGCTCGACTGCGAGGTCATACTCGCCACCAGTGCGTGGACCGCGCGGAGTCGATATGAAATCGTTGATGTATGAAGAGAATCGGCCGGCGAGCTCCGCTGCCGGTTGAAGTCCCATCAGCGTTATGTGCGCATTGGGCGCCGCGCTTCGCAGCGCACGCAGCGCCGGCACGGCGCATAGCAGGCCGGTCGCGTCGGTCAGACGAACGACGACGATACGAGCGGTCCCGTTGGCGATGTTTGAAGAGAATCGAGACACAGTGGACGTCGGCTACAGAGACGATGTCCGAAACGCAATGAGCGCGCCGAGGCCGTTGAGGCCGGTCCTGACCGGTGCAACCGATTCGTATCATGCAGCGCTATCAGCAGTTGCGACTTTGGCCCGCAGGTGATCGCTGCATCGCTGAAGCTCGTCGCTGACAAGTTGTCAGGCGTTCTCGGGCGCTACGGCGCTCGTATGGTCTTTGCGGCTCGTATCTCACGGCCCCGACTTCACAACATCTCCGGAGGAAGCCATGCGACTCGAGTCACTGCACTCGCTCTATGTCGAGCGACTGCGCGACATGCGCGACGCGGAGGATCAGATCCTCACAGCGCTACCGAAAGTGATCGAACGCGTGCAGCACACTGAGCTGCGAGCAGCGCTTGAAAAGCACCTGGAAGAGACACGACAACAGGCCGGCCGGCTCGAGAGAATCTTCGACGAGCTGGATGAGAGTCCGCGCGGTCAGAAGTGCAAAGGGATGGCGGGTCTACTGGAGGAAGCGGAAGATCTGATGAAAGAGAAAGGCGATCCGGGCGTCATCGATGCTGGGATCATCGACGCGGCACAGCACGTGGAGCATTACGAGATCGCCGGCTACGGCACGTTATGCACTCTCGCTGGCCTGCTGGGATACGACCAGCATGAGACACTTCTGGAACAGTCGCTGAACGAGGAGAAGAAGGCGGACGATACGCTGACGAACCTCGCCGAGCGATCCATCAACCTCGACGCGCTGCACAGCATCGACGAACGTGAAGTACGCCGCCGGATCGAGTCCGCCGATCGACCAGCGCTCAGAGATCGCCCGTTGGACGAGCGCCGGCCGTTCTTTGGTGAAGAGGAGCAGAGGTTCTAGTGCGTTGCCGCAAGGATCAAAAAGGCGCGAACGCAGATGGACGCAGGAACAGGCGCGGATGAACGCAGACATGCATGTTGTTGATTCAAGAGCACTGTCTGCGTTTATCTGCGTTGTTTCCGCGTAATCTGCGTTCCCAGCTTTTGCGTGTCGAAACAAAATCGCCCCAACCGTTAGGCTAGGGCGATTCGCATTTCAGTTTCGAACCGTCGATCTATTGCACCGCGTTGATCATGTCGAAGATCGGCAGGTACATTGCGACGACCATGCCGCCGACGACGACGCCGAGGAAGACGATCATGACCGGCTCGAGCAGCGACAGCAACCCGCTGACTGCGGCATCGACTTCTTCATCGTAGAAGTCGGCGATCTTGGAGAGCATCTCGTCGAGTCCACCGGTCTGCTCGCCCACCGCGATCATGCTGATAACCATGGGCGGGAAGACGTTGGACTTTTGCAGCGGCGCGGCGATCGTTTCGCCTGACGCGATGCTGGACCTGGACGCCATGATCGCGTCTTGAATGACGCGGTTGCCTGCCGTCTTGGCCGTGATTTCGAGGCCGTCGAGGATGCTCACGCCTGACGAGATGAGCGTGCCTAACGTGCGAGTGAAGCGCGACACCGCGGACTTGCGCAGTACGTCGCCGAGCACCGGCATCTTCAGCATCAGTTTATCGATCGCCAGCTTGCCGTTGGGCGTCTTGTAGTAGCGTCGGAACAGTACGACAAGCGCGAAGCCGCCGGCGCCAACTGCCCACCAGTAGCCTTTGAGGAAGCGGGACAGGCCCATCACGATTCGGGTCGGCAGCGGCAGCGCTAAGCCCACGCTCGCGAACATCGACTCGAACACCGGAATCACGAAGAGAAGCAGCACGGTGATCGCGAGGACGGCCACGCTCATGATGACGCCAGGATAGATCATGGCGCCTTTCACTTTGCGCACGAGCGCGTCGTTCTTTTCAAGGAACGTCGCCAGACGCATCAGGATGGTGTCGAGGATACCACCCGCTTCACCGGCGGCCACCATGTTCACGTACAAGTCGGTGAACGCGTTAGGGTGCTTGGCGAGCGCGTCGGCGACAGTGTGACCGCTCTCGACGTCGAACACGACGCTGCGCGTGACGTTGGAGAGGTTCTTGTTCTCCGTCTGCTTCGCGAGAATGTCCAGTGCCTGCACGAGCGGAAGACCCGCGTTGATCATCGTCGAGAACTGCCGCGTGAAGATGACGACGTCGCGCATCTTGATCGAACCGCGGCGTGGCTTCTTCGCTTTGGTCTCTTCGTCGACTTTGACAACGCTCAGGCGCTGGCGGCGGAGCTGCGCGACAACGTCTTCGCGCGTCGGCGCATCGATCGTCGCCGTCTTGAGCTCGCCTTGTGTCGTGCGGGCGGTATATGTGAATGCTGGCATCGTTGCTTCTCTCTACCTCGAGGGGATTTCTGATCAGGCCGAACGCTGCTTGGTGTGCCGGCGATCCTGGTTCGCCTTGAGATCCGAGCCGTCGTCGGTCAGCGGTTCGCGGCCGAGCATTCGCATCAACTCGTTAGGATCGCTCGAGACACGCAGGCATTCATCCTCCGCGACTTCGCGTGACACGTACAGCTGATATAGCGCATCGTTCAGCGTCTGCATGCCGAACTTCTTGCCGGACTGCATGAGCGAGTAGATCTGGTGCACTTTGTCGTCGCGGATCAGTGCGCGGATAGCCGGCGTGATCACGAGGATCTCGCACGCGAGTGCGCGGCCCTTGCCACGAGACTTGGGCAACAGACACTGCGTGACGATCCCTTCGAGCACGAATGCGAGCTGCGCGCGGACCTGCGACTGCTGATGGCTGGGGAAGACGTCGATGATGCGGTTGATCGCTTCGGCCGCGGAGTTCGTGTGCAGCGTAGCAAAGACGAGGTGACCGGTCTCGGCGATTGTAATCGCCGCCTGAATGGTCTCCAAATCCCGCATTTCGCCGACGAGGATGACGTCGGGGTCTTCACGTAAGGCGTACTTCAGCGCGTTCGCGAATGACTTGGTGTCGGTGCCGATTTCGCGCTGGTTGACGATGCATGCTTGATGGCGGTGGATGAATTCGATGGGATCTTCCACCGTGATAATGTGCCCGTTGCGTTCGCGATTGATCTTGTCGATCAGCGCCGCAAGGGTCGTTGATTTTCCTGAACCGGTCGGGCCGGTGACCAGCACGAGGCCGCGCGGCTTTTCCGCCATGCGGGCGATGACCGCGGGCAGGCCGAGATCTGCAAACGTGCGGATGCTGAACGGGATCTGCCGAATTACCATCGACACACAGCCGCGCTGCTTGAACACGTTGCCGCGGAAGCGCGCGAGGTTCTGAATGCCGAAAGAAAAGTCCAGCTCATCTTCGAGCTCGAATCGCTTTTTCTGGTTCTCCGTGAGCACCGAGTACGCCAACTGCAGCGTGTCTTTAGGGGTGAGGACGTAGTCGATGTTCGAGTTAACGATCTCGCCATCGATACGGATCTTCGCACGCTCGCCGGCCGTGATGTGCAGGTCGGACGCTTCCCGCTCGATGACCTCTTCGAGAAGGGATCTGAGATTGACTGTACCGGCTGCGGACTGCTTGCTTGCCATTTACGACCTCACGTTCGCCGCCGTGACGGGCGGACTTGGGTGTACCAAGGGGACTAGCAGTTACCTAGTCTCGTCACTTCAAACAGGTCGGACCTCGCTAGGCGGACGTCTCTCTAATCACCTGCTCCAGCGTCGTTAGCCCTTTGAGGATCTTGAGCCAGCCGTCCATGCGAAGCGTGAGCATTCCGTCTTCGATCGCTGCATCTTTGATGTCTTGGCCGCTCGCGTTCTGCATGATCAGCTTTCGCAGAGACGGTGTGAGCGCCATCACTTCGTAGAGACCTTGGCGCCCCTTGAGACCGGAGCCGCCGCACTCATCGCAGCCGCGGCCTTTGAGAAACGGCAGGTCGCCGATTGTAGTATCCAGGCTCAGGTTCTCGAGCATTGGGGCCACTTCGGGAAGCGCGTGGGTCTTGGCGTCGTCTAGTGCCCGTGTCGTGAAGCGCAGGTCGCGCAACGTCGTTGTGCGCGAGACCTTGGCAGCAGCCAGCTCGATGTCGTCGGGTGTGTACTTCTTTCGGCAGAAGCTACAGACTCGCCTAACGAGCCGCTGCGCGACAACCAGATTGAGCGCGCTCGCCACGTTGAAGGGCTCGAGTCCCATGTCGAGCAAACGCGTCACCGTTTCGGCCGCCGAGTTGGTGTGCAGCGTCGACAACACCAAGTGGCCCGTGAGCGCCGCCTTGATGGCGATGCCGCCGGTCTCGATGTCTCGAATCTCGCCGACCATGATGATGTTGGGATCCTGTCGCAGGAACGCCTTAAGCGCCGCGGCAAAGCTCATCCCGATCTCGGTGCGCACCTGCACCTGGTTGATCCCGAAGAGGTTGTATTCGACGGGATCTTCTGACGTCATGATGTTGACGTCGATGTTGTTGATCTTCGAGAGCGCCGAGTAGAGAGTCGTCGTCTTTCCTGAGCCCGTGGGACCGGTGACGAGCACCATGCCGTACGGGTTCATGATCGCTTCCATCAGCTCCTGCTCGGCGCGCGGCTCGAGGCCGAACTTCTCGAGGTCCAGCGTGAGGTTGCCCTTGTCCAGGATTCGGAGCACGACCTTTTCGCCGAAGAGCGTCGGCAGCGTGGAAACGCGGTAGTCGATCACCTTGTTGCCGATCTTCAGCTTGATGCGCCCGTCCTGCGGCACGCGTCGCTCGGCGATGTTGAGCTGCGCCATGATCTTGAAGCGCGAGATGAGCGCCGCCTT
This sequence comes from Gemmatimonadaceae bacterium, assembly GCA_036555845.1. Classification (GTDB taxonomy): domain Bacteria; phylum Gemmatimonadota; class Gemmatimonadetes; order Gemmatimonadales; family Gemmatimonadaceae; genus DASYRX01. The sequence goes on from DATBKN010000103.1 coordinate 7,917, forward strand.
GAGCTTGAGCGGCGGCTTCATGACTTCCTGCAACGCGCCGTCGATGCGATACCTAACGCGGAGCTCGTGCTCGAAACATTCGAAGTGAATGTCCGAGGCGCCGCGCTTCACCGCGTCGGTGAGGATTGCGTTGATGAGTTTGACGACCGGCGCGTCGTCGACCTGTTGCGCGAGCGCGGCGGCTGAAACTTCGTCTTCCTGCTCTTCGACGACCTCGATGTCGCCTTCGATGCCCGCAATGTCCTCGAGCAGCGTGGCCATCGCGGTGTCGCCGGTATCGTAGACCTTCTCGATGAGATTGCGCAGCGTGAACTCGCCCGCGAACACCGGGAAGATGTCGTAGCGCGTGATGAACTTGAGATCTTCGAGTATTCCGAGGTTGTTCGGATCGGAGATGGCGACCGTGAGCGTCCGGCCGTCGCGCTTAAGCGGGAGCACGAGGTGCTTCGTCGCCACATCGGACGGCACGAGCTTTACGATGCGCGGATCTACTTCGAACTTGGACAGATCGACGGCCGGCATGCGCGATTGGCGCGCAATGACCTTGACGAGATCCACTTCTTTGATGAAGCCGAGCTTCACCAGGTGATAGGTGATCGTCGCGCCGTTGGACTTCTGTTCGCGGGTGGCCTTGTCGAGCTGCTCGCGCGTTATGTGCCCCTCACGCACGAGGAGATCGGTTAGTCGCTCAGGAGCGGCTGCGGCTGCGGGAGCGGCCATTCTGCTGGGGCTGTCGTTAGGATATCGGCGAAGAAAAATGTGGCTAGCCGGGGGGCGGGGACCGGCCCGCACGCGGCGCGGAACCCGGGCTTACCGACAGCGCTGTCGAGGGACGCACCGAGGCCGAAAACGTCACGTGCGAGGCGATGCGCTGCTTGAGCTTAGGCCCAATTCCCTTGACCCGCATTAACGCCGTCAAAGAACCAAACGCGCCATGCTCCTCGCGGTCGCTGACGATGCGCTTTGCCAAAGCCGGACCGACCCGTGGCAAACGCTCCAGCTCTTCGGCTGACGCACGGTCGACATCAATAACAAAAGATGTGTCGCTAGGCGGTTTCTCGGCTTTGGATCGTGCGGACTGCCCGCGTGAGGCACGGCGCCGTGCTGTACGCTCACGATCGGCACGCGCGTGGCTGCGCGCCGAGTCGACAGCCGCCACCTGAGCCTCGAGCCGCGCCCGCGCGCTGGCAGCAGTCGCAGGCGAGGATGAGCTGTGACGCAGTGCACCGGCCAGCCTGATCGCGGCGCCAAGCCCGAGGAGGGACGCAAGAAAGACGAGCGCCTTTCTTTCAGCAGCGGTGACCGACATGGCGCGCATCGTAGCGCGTTTTCGTCAGGCCGCATCACCGATTTGTTGCAGGCTATGCCCTCTCAACGCGGCGGACGAGCACGCGCAGATGCTTTGTGTGCCAGGAGTTACCCGGCAACTTCTGCCGCGTCTTCCGTGGTCCGTAGGAATGGCGTCCGAGGATCGGCATTGAAGCAAATACAAATCAAGCGATTCCTGTTGGTGGCGGGACTGCATGGCGGCCTGTCGCTCGCACTGCAGGCGTTCTTGCTCGCGCGCCATTCGCAGGCTGCGTTATGGCCCGCCGCAGGCATCTCGCTCGGATTGCTCGTCATTTGGGGCCGTCAGTATTGGCTCGCCGTCATGCTCGGCGCGTATATCTGCGAGCAGGCGCACGGTGGCCACGGCTTCATCCAGTCCATCTTGATCGGATTGGTCGCCGGATCTGCCGCGTGGATGGGCGCGTGGTGCATCGAACGCATCGGCCGCGTGAGCCTAACGCTGCCGACCGTGCGCGATATGGCGCTCCTCGCCGTCGGCGGACTGGCCGTGGCACCGCTCTGGTCCGCGCTCGGATCTGCGCTCGTTCTCCTTCCGCAGGGATCCATCGGGACGCACACGCTGTCCCGGATCGTGAGTTGGTGGTTCACGGATGCGATAGGCGCTCTCGCGTTCACTCCAATGGTTGTCGCATGGCACGGCGTGCGCGAGCGATTCCCGCCGCCTTCGGTGGAGCGGACGGCGTTTTTCGGCAGCGCGTTGATCATCATCGCGCTTTTGATGTTCGTACACGTGCGTTTCAGCGCGGCATTTGCGGTGCTTGCATTGTCGATGCTGCCGCTTGTCGTGTGGAGCGCGAAGCGGTTCGGCATGCGCATTACCACGGCGCTCAATGCCGCTATCGCGCTCTCGACGGCGATCGGGTTTGCGACTGGCTTGGGCCTCTTCGCGATATCCACACAGAACGGCCCCTATGCGGCGCAGCTGTTCACGGCGTGGACCGTCGTGATCAGTCTGATCTTCGCCTCGTCGATGCGTGAGCGCGATCTCGTCGTGGAGCAGCTGCGGGACAGCGAAGCTCGCCTAACGTCAGTGCTCAACAGCAGCCAGGATCAGATCGCGCTGCTGAGCGTGGAGGATGGGCGCGTCCGCTCGCTCGCCATGGGCAACCGCGCGCTGTTTGTCGGCTTGCGCGCCATCGCGCCGAGCTTGCGGCCGGAAGATCTCATCGGCCATAGCGGCGAGGAGGTCTCAGCACACCTGGCCGAGTCGTTGCAGACACTGGCGCCGCTGCGCGAGGCCGTGAACGAGGCGATTCGCACTGGTCGCAGATCGCAGGGCACGCACGAGCTCAAGACGCCATGGGGCGATCGCGTGCTCGAAGCGACGGCAGCTCCTGTGAAGCATGCGGACGCTACCACGCACGTTGTCTGGCAGTCGCGTGACGTCACGGACCGCATGCAGGCCGAGCGATCGCTGCGCGCTTCTGAAGCGCGCTGGCGCTCGCTTATCGAAGCCGCGCCACAGTTCATCACGCTCGTGGACCGTGATATGCGCCTGCTGTTCATTAACCGTGTGGCCGAAGGGTTTTCGCTGGAAGATGTCATTGGAAAGTCGATGTTTGACTACATCGAAGGGGAAGCGCAGCAAGCCATCGCGCGCGAGAACATCACTGCCGTGTTGGAACGCGGCGCGATGCGCTCGTACGAGCTCGTTGGGATGGGACCTAACCAGGCGAGCCGCTGGTACGAGTGCCACGCGAGCCCGGTGTGGGATCAGGGCCGCGTCGTGGCGGCGATGCTCCTCGCCAGTGACGTGACCGACCAGAAACAGGCGGACGCGAGCCGGCGGCAGCTCGAGCAACAGCTGTACCAGTCGCAAAAAATGGAGGCGTTAGGCACGCTCGCGGGCGGCATCGCGCACGACTTCAACAACGTGCTCGCCGGCATCATGGCGAACGCCGAGCTGCTCAAGGATTTCGTCGCGCAGGATCAGGAAGCGTCAGATTCCATTCGCGACATCCTGGCGGCTGGACGCCGAGCACGCGATGTCGTGCGCCAGATCCTCGCCTTTAGCCGGCGGCAACCGCTGGAGCGACGTGCCGTGCGGCTGTCCGACGTGATTCTCGAGGCGATGACGCTGCTGCGCGCGTCGCTCAACAACGCAATTCGTTTACGTACGACGGTGCGCGGCGAACAGGTGCGCGTCTTTGCCGACGAGACGCAACTGCATCAGGTCGTGATGAATCTGGCGACAAATGCGGCGCAAGCGATCGGCAACTCGGAAGGCGAGATCGAGTTCGATGCCGCGTCTGTCGAGGTTGGAATGAACGGGTCACGTGAGACGCCTGCCGGCGAGGGTCGTCCGCACCTTCCGGCCGGCCGCTATGCGCGGCTCACGGTGAAAGACAATGGGCCGGGGATGGATCGCGCGACGCTGGATCGCATCTTCGATCCGTTCTTTACGACAAAGCCCATGGGCCAGGGCACAGGGCTCGGCCTCGCCGTAGTGCACGGGATCGTGACGAGTCACAACGGAGCGATCGTGGCGGACAGCGAAGTTGGACGCGGAACGACGATCTCGATCTATCTGCCGCTGTACGTCGAGGAG
>DATBKN010000104.1:0-11333 GCA_036555845.1 Gemmatimonadaceae bacterium
GCGGGCTCTTGTTGGTCAGCGTGCTGCGGTACGGGCGCTCGCCGGAGCCGACGTAGAGCTGGCGGGGGCGGGCGATCTTCTGCTCCTTGTCGAGCAGCATCTCCTCCCACTGCGCCAGCCAGCCGGCGGTGCGGGCCACGGCGAACAGCACGGTGAAGAAGTCGGTCGGGAACGCCATCGACCGGTAGATCAGCCCGGTGTAGAAGTCGACGTTCGGGTAGAGCTTCCGCGACACGAAGTAGTCGTCGGCCAGCGCGATCCGTTCCAGCTCCAGCGCGATCTCGAGATCTTTGTCCATCCCCGTGACCTCGAACACTTCGTACGCGAGCTGCTTCACGATCTTGGCGCGTGGGTCGTAGCTCTTGTAGACGCGATGACCAAAGCCCATCAGCCGCTGACCCTTCCCGCCTTTCACCTCGTCGATGAACGCGGGCACGTTCTTCGGATGCCCGATCTCTTCGATCATGCGCAGCACTTGCTCGTTCGCACCGCCGTGCAACGGCCCATACAGCGCCTCAATTCCTGCCGCGATCGCGCTGAACGGATCGACATGCGACGAGCCAACCGCGCGCACCGCGTTCGTCGAACAGTTCTGTTCATGATCGGCGTGCAGGATGAACAGCACTTCGATCGCCTTCACGAACGTCGGACTCGCTTGATACTTCGATTCCGACATGCGCGCGATCATCGAGAGAAAATTCTCGCAGTACGACAGGGCGTTGTCGGGATAAACGAAGGGGAGTCCCTTCGCGTGGCGATAACAGAACGCGGCGAGCGTCGGCAGCTTGGCGAGCAAGCGGATGATCGAGATGTAGCGCTGCTCGGGATCGTGGATCGCTTTCGCTTCGGGATAGAACGACGAAAGGGCAGCGACGGCGCTGGCGAGCATCGCCATCGGATGCGCGTCATAACGAAAGCCCATCAAAAAGCGCTTGATGTTCTCGTGCACGTACGTGTGGTACGTGATGTCGTGCACCCATTTGTCGTACTCGGTCTGCGACGGCAGCTCACCCTTGCGCAGCAGCCACGCGACTTCGAGGAACGTCGCACTTTCGGCAAGCTGCTCGATGGGGTAGCCGCGATAACGCAGGATGCCCACGTCGCCATCGATGAACGTGATTGCGCTACGACACGACGCGGTGTTCATGAACGCCGGGTCGTACGTCATCAATCCAAAGTCTTTGTCGTCGACTTTGATCTGACGCAGATCCATCGCGCGAATCGTGCCTTCGTTGATCGCGATCGTGAATGTCTTGCCGGTGCGCGAATCGCGAATCTCGAGTGTGTCTGCGCTTTCCGGCGTCTTGCCGCTTGTCATCCCCGCGGTCCCCCGAGTCGTCAGCTGGTTGGACGTGATGTGTGTGCGTGCGCGAAACGTAGCGCGCTTGCATGCAGTTTTGGATTGTCGCTTGCGCATCGTGCTAACGTTCGCGCCGCCTTACCTACCCTCCTCCGCCCCATCAGGTTGCTTTGTGCCGCTCTCGTGTGATAAGACCTCGCGACGAGTCATTCCGTGACTGAATCGCTCGACGCGACGCGGTACGTGTTGATTCTCCTCGCTGCCTTCGCGGGCAGCGCTGTGAACTCGATCGCAGGCGGTGGGACTTTGCTCACGTTCCCTGCTCTGCTCGGTCTCGGCGTGCGACCGATCGTCGCGAATGCGACGAGCACCGTAGCGCTTTGGCCCGGTCAGATGGCCAGCATCTGGGGATATCGTGCCGAGTTATCCGGAGCGCGGGAGTGGGCCAAGCGCTGGGCCATCCCGAGCGTTCTGGGCGGCTTCACGGGTGCGGCGCTACTACTCGGAACACCGCCGGATCGCTTCGAGGTCATCGTCCCGTGGCTCGTGTTGGGAGCCACTGTGCTTTTTGTCGCTCAGAAGCCGGTGATGCGTATGCTCGGTCGCGGCGGAATCAGCGACGAGTCGGCAGTCGAACCCACCACGCGGCGTGCTCCGATCGGCGCCCTGACGTATCAGTTTGGCGTTGCCATTTACGGAGGCTATTTCGGCGCCGGCATCGGGATTCTCATGCTCGCGGTCCTCGGATATCTCGGCTTCCGGAACATCCATCGCATGAACGGTCTCAAAAACTTCGGCGGGCTGTGCATCAACGCGGCGGCCGTAGTCACGTTCGCACTTTCGAGTCTGGTGCACTGGCCGGTGGCGCTGACGATGGCGTTAGGCTCGATCGCTGGTGGTTATGTCGGGGCGCGCACGGCACAGCGCGTCCCTCAGATATACGTTAGGCATGCCATCGCGCTCATCGGCTTCGCCAGCGGCATCTGGCTCCTTTTCCGAGACTGACCGCGTGCAGCACGACGATCTGCGGTTCGAAAGGCGTGGCGCTGTCGCTCTTATCACGTTCAACCGCCCCGAGGTGCTCAATGCGCTGCGCGGGGAAACTGTCGTCGCGTTGCACGAGCTGCTCCACAGCATCGAACAGGATCCTGGCCTTCGCTCCGTTGTGTTCACCGGGGCCGGACGCGCGTTCAGCACCGGCCGCGACCTCAAGGAACACGACGCGCTCACCGCGACGCCGGCCGTCCGCGACGACGTCGTCGCTACGATCGAGCAGTATCAGGAGCTGACGAGGCGCCTGACGCGGATGCACAAGGCCGTGGTCAGCGCGATAAACGGCGTCGCGGTCGGCATCGGCGCGGAGCTGGCGACGGCGTCGGACATTCGCCTGGCGTCGCCGCATGCGCGCATTTCGTTTCCCGAAGTGCGCCGCGCACTCTTTCTCACGAATGGCGTGCTTTATCGGCTGCCGCGCATCGTGGGTCTGGGCCGCGCCGCGGACTGGGTACTGAGCGGCAGGATGGTCGAAGCTGATGAGTTGCTTGCCACGGGCTTCGTATCCCGAATTGTCGATGGCGATTCGCTCGTCGCCAACGCACTGGAGACCGCGGCGTCGTTGGCAGCGAACGCACCGATTTCGATGCGCCTTGCTAAAGAGCTACTCGGCCGCGCCTATGAAGTGGACCTCGAGATGATGCTCGAGCTCGAGCGCGAGGCGCTCGCGGACTGCATCGAAAGCGACGACTATCGCGAGGGACTGAAGGCCTTTCTAGAAAAGCGAGAGGCGAACTTCAAACGATAGAGATAGGAGTAGGGATAGGGGTAGGAACAGCGGTGCTACCCCTATACCTACCCCTACCCCTACTAGTCGTTAGGCGCCCGCGGACGTCGGCAGCCCAGCCTTCGCCGCTTTCAGCATGAGATCGGCGAACAAATCCACTTCGTCGCGCATCGTGTAGACACTCGGCGTTACGCGCAGTCCGTGGAACTCGGGATGCACGATCGCCACGGTGAAGACCTTGTGCTTGTTCCACAGATACTGCTGCAACTTGGGCGTATCGATCCCGTCGATGTTCACCATCGCGATACCGCACGAGTGTTTGTCATCGAGCGGCGTCAGCACATGCATGCGATCGCTCTCGGCCAGCACGCGCTTGGCCCAACGATCCCGCAGGTAGCGCAGCCGAGCAGCCTTGCGCTCCAGCCCCATTTGCTGATTGAACGCGGCAGCAAGGGTGATCGCGTTATGATTGGCCGCCGGGTGCGTTCCGATCTCCTCGTACTTGCGAATGTTGCTGTCCATCTCGGGCGGCGCGGCCATCATGGGCCATAGTGACTTGATCTTGTCGCGCCTAACATATAGGAACCCCGTGCCGATCGGGGCATGCAGCCACTTGTGCAGGCTCGTGCCGTAGTAGTCGACGTCCAGCTCGTCGCGCGTGAACGGGAAGTGCGCGAACGCGTGCGCGCCATCGACAAAGGTCGTGATTCCCTTCTCGCGCGCCATGCGCACGATGTCGCGAACCGGCAGGATCTGACCGGTGAGGTTCGTTATGTGCGTGATCTCGATGACCTTCGTGCGCGGCGTGATCGCGTTGCGGAATAGATCGACGAGGTAGGCATCACTCGGGGGCGGCACCTTGAACGAGAGTTTTTTCACTACGATGCCATCGCGACGCGCGCGCTGCTCCCACGTCGTGATCATGCGCCCGTAGTTCTGATTCGTGATAATGACTTCGTCGCCGGCCTTGAGGTCGAGTCCGAGGATCATGATCTCGTTCGCTTCGGACGCGTTGCGCGTGATCGCCATCTCTTCGGGATCGCAGCCGAACATGTCAGCCAGACGACGCCGCGCGACTTCGATGCGCGGCTCCAGCACGTTCCACATGTGATCCACGGGGATCATGTTGGAAAAGCGAATATCCTTGATCATCGCCTCGAGCACGTGCGTTGGCGCCGGGCTCACGCCGCCGTTGTTCAGGTTGACGACAGAATGATCATCGTCGAACGCGCGCTGGATCTGCGCCCAGTAGTCCTCGTCGTCGGCGAGCGCGATGCCGGGCGCCGAGCCGGCGTATCCGTTTGCTTCGAAGAGTCGGCGAAATGCATCGGGCCGCAGCATAGGCGCGGCGATCGCATAACGAGAGAGCGAGGAAACAAAACCGCGTCGACCGAGCATGCTTTCCTCACTTTGAGAGGAAGAGGTCCTAGGTCTTAGGTCATTGCTCTTAACCTGCTCTCCCTAAGAGCTTGGAGCTAAGACCTAAGAGCTGATAGCTAAGAGCTAATAGTGTTACATCCGCCCCGATTGCGGCAGATCGAGCGTGAAATAGAAACGGGTTCCGCGCTCCAACTCTGTTTCGATACCCAGCTCACCGCCCATAGCCCGCACCAGGAGCTGGCAGATCGAAAGGCCCAACCCGGCGCTGGAGAAGGCGTAATCACCCGGCACCTGTCGCTGCCGGAACGCTTCGAAGAGGTTGTCGAGCACATGCGGTGGGATACCACGCCCTGTGTCCTGCACGGAGAATTCGATGCGTGTGCGATCCAGCTCACGGCACGTCACGGCGACGGACCCCGTGCTCGTGAATTTGATCGCGTTCGTCGTGAGGTTGAGCAGCACGCGATTGAGCGCGGAGGCATGACCGACGCGCAGATCCGCCTGCGGCCCGGCCGCAGTCATTGTTAGGCGCTTCTCTTCGGCCATGGGCCGCAGAATATCCAGTACGGATTGCAGCACGTCGGCCACCGAGAACGGCATCGGTTGCTGCTCGACGAGCGTGGTGCCGCCACGCGCCAGCTCGATCACGTCGCTCGCGATGGAGCTGAGACCGAACGCCGCGCTGTAGATCAAGCCCAGCTGGCGCACCTGCACAGGCGCCAGCTCGCCGCCCGCCCCCGAGCGAAGCCGCTCGGCCAGAATGAGAATCGAGCCTAGCGGGGAGCGCATGTCGTGCGCCATCTCGACGATGAGCTGCTGCGCCTCTGTGCCCGTTAGGCGCGCGGCGAAGCGCTGCGCCGCGTGTTCGTCCAACGCGCTCTGCAACCGCTCGAAGCCGCGAATAACCTGAACGAGCGCCTTGGGATCGATCGACCCAGCCCCTTCCGCGCGAGCCAGCACAGCGCCGCGCAGCGACTCGAGCACTCGGCGCGCCGGTACAAATGGGAGCAGACCTTCCAGCGCGGCAGGACCGACGGTCTCGCCGTTGGCCAGGAGCGCCCGCGCCAGATGCAGAGCCGTCCGCTCGATGTCGTCGTGCGTTAGGCGAGTGTGGTCTCCGTACGTCCAGCGCGCCGCGACATCGCCCACGGCCGATTCCACCAAAGCCGCGACTGACTGGGTCGACGGCCCGCCCCCGTCCCCTGACTTCGGCGCTGTGGTGTCAGCGAGTTGTGCAGACGCGTCGGCGGGCTCAGACGTTGTTGCCGTCGGTCGCCCTCGCGTCGCACCTTTGCGCGGCGGTCGGGCGGCTGGACTCATTCGTCAGTGATGCCCGACAAATCGTCGCGACGGAACCCGTGCTTTTCCATCAGCCGGTAGAGCGTCGTGCGATCGATGTTCGCCAGACGCGCCGCCTTCGACATATTCGAACCCGCTCGCCCGATGAGCTGCGTGAGGTACTCCTTCTCGAAGTGCGCGATGAGACGGTCCTTTGCTTCGTGAAACGTTGACGTCATCACGGCCGCTGGGAAGCTGTCGCCCGTGACCGGCTCCGGTGGTCCCCCGGTTCCGCTGTCATCGTACATCGGCACGTCTTCAGGCTGAATCAGACTGCCTGACTCCGTGAGAACTGTGAGCTGCTCGATGACGTTCTGCAGCTCGCGAACGTTACCGCGCCAGTGCCGCGTCTTGAGGAAATCGATCGTCGATTCAGAGAGGCGCGGCGGCGGCTCGCTGTGCCCGCGGTGCCGTTCCCAGTAGTGCGACAGGAAGTGATTCGCGAGGATCGGAATGTCTTCCTGTCGCCGTCTGAGCGGGGGCAGATGAATCGGTACGACTCGCAGACGGTACAGTAGATCCTCACGCAGTGATCCCTTGGCTACGCACTCCTGTGGCACTTTGTTCGTCGCCGAAATGAAGCGCACGTCCACGACGGCGTCCTGAGACTCGCTGCCGACGCGCCTAACGACCCCATCCTGAATCACGCGCAGCAGCTTCGCCTGGATCGGCAGCGACATTTCTGTCAGCTCGTCCAGGAACAGCGTCCCGCCGTTCGCAATCTCGAGGAGGCCCGGCTTCTCGCGGTCGGCACCAGTGAACGCGCCTTTCCGATGGCCGAATAGCTCGCTTTCCAGCAGCCCTTCCGGCAGCGCGGCGCAATTGATGGGAACCAGCGGACGGCTCGCTCGACGCGAATGCTGATGGATGAATTGAGCGATGACCTCTTTGCCCGTTCCGCTCTCACCCATGATCATGACCGAGGCGTCGGTGCTCGCCACTTTGCGAGCGAGATCGACGGCCTTTCGAAATGCTCCCGAGATTCCGAGCAGCGTAAGCTTGTCGCTGTGGCCTGTCTGCTTTTGCAGTTGCACGCGCAGGTCGCGTGTCTCGCGCGCCACCATGACAGCGTGCGCCGCGCGCCCAACGAGTACCTGCAGATGCGTCGCGGAGAACGGCTTGGGGAGATAGTCCCACGCGCCCGTGCGCAAAGCTTCGATGCTTGTCGTCACGCTTGGATTGCCCGTCATCACGACGACGATCGTTTCTTTGTTCGACTCGAGCGTCGCCTTGAGGATGTCCATCCCCGAAACAGGCGTCATGTACAAGTCGACGAGTACGATATCGAAGCGACGCCGCTTAACGAGATCGAGTGCCTCATCACCGCGACCGAGCGTCGTCACGTTGTAGCCGTCCATCTGCAGCACGCTCGCGCAACCTTCGCGCAGTGTGCGATCGTCATCGACGATCAGCAGGTTGAGGCTGCCCTTGACCTCACTCGGGATAGAGAGCGGATCGCGCGGCTCTCTATTCGTGGGGTCGAGTGCCTCGTTGTCGACGGCAGTTCCGCTCGTCATCTATGCAGTTCTCCTGGCAGCAGGATCAGGACCGCTGCAAGCGTCGTAACCGCACCTGCCGTTGTCAGACACGCGACCCGCGGCAATGCCCGGGCGGCGACCCAACAATTTTCAGGCGTGAAGGTCCGAATCGGAGCTTGCCGCGCAGTTTTTTGCGGTGCGTAAGCTACACCGTCGCTGGACGACAACACCGCGATGTGCGTCACGCACAACAGCCGCTGTGGTCGGTAGCCACATCGGAAGGCCAATCCCAGGGCGTCCAGCCCGGGGCCATGGGAAGTCCAAACCCCTTGTTTGGTACTTCTTGACCGCCGAATATCCCGAGCTTTGTGACGTACGAAGTGGGCCCAGATTTGCTATCCCATGTACGACTTCTCAGCAGATATGTCCGCAGCACCGAGAGGCACTATTATCGGGCTCGGAGCGTATCATTCAGCCTCGTCCTCCGTGTCTAAGTCATGCCAGTTGATCTAGTTCAATCGTCAGGGGGCGGCGTCCAGCCTTACGGCAATGGCGCAGCCGTCTCCGCCTGGCAGCAGCCTCCAGTTCCAGCTGCCCCGGCCGAGTCCTCGATGCTTGGCAATGCGCTGCACCGCACGATCGCGGCGCTCAAGCGATACAAGTGGCTAATTCTCGCGACAACGATCTTCGGCAGCGCCGTCGGCTTCGTGCTGTCCAAGATGATCGAGCCGAAGTACTCGGTGAACGCCAGCGTCTGGATTCGCGAGCAGAACGCCGGCGGGCCGATTCAACCGCCCGGCCTCGTCTCCACGAACCTTGGCTGGGCCGACCTGATCGTGAGCCAGGCGGTGCTCGACTCCGTAGTCGTTAGGCTGGCACTTTTTGCAATGCCGCAAACGGTGCGCGACACCGTCGTTCTGCGATCGATGCAGCCAACGGACACGCTGATCCCCGGCGCGTACCAGCTCACCGTGCGGGACGGAAAGTATGTGCTCACACGCACGCAGGGCCCGCGCGGTGAAGCAATGAACGCGATCGCCGAACAGGGCGTGGTCGGCGATTCCGTTGGCGCCGCGATCGGTATCTCGTGGCTCCCCGATTGGACTGTTGTCCCGCGCGACCGAGATTTGCGCTTCAACCTCGTACAGCCGCGCGAAGCGTCTGCGCGCATTCAGCGACAGCTCACGGTGGGCCTCGCCCAGCAGAGCAACTTTATGCGCTTGCTCCTCGCTGGCCCCGAGCCGGTACTGCTCGCCAGCACGATGAATACGCTTCTCGATGTGTTTCTGGAGACCGCCAAGCGGCTCAAGCGCACGGACCTCACAGAGACGTACGAGTCGCTCGAAGCGCAGCGCCAGAAAGCCGCAGCCGACATGGCGTCGACGGCGAAGGCGCTCGAAGGCTATCGTATTAGAACCATCACACTGCCGTCCGATCAGGTGCCGGTCGCGCCGGGCGTGACGATCGCGCAGAACCCTGTCTTCGCGTCGTACTTCGGCGACCGCACGAATCTCAGCAACGTCAAGCAAGATCGCGAGCTATTGGAAGAAACGCTTAACGAGAAGCGCGCTGGCGGGACTGGCTGGATCGAAAAGCTGCGACTCATTCCGAACCTCGCGCTGAGCAACCCCAACCTCAACGTGGCAATCGGCGAGCTCGATGTGCTGCGTACGAAGCTGCGCATCGAAACGCAGACGAAGACTGATTCGAATCCGGTCGTTATCAACCTCCGCAAGCAGATCCGGCAGCTTGAATCGCAAGAGATTCCACAGCTCTCGCAGATCTCGCTCAATCAGCTGCGTTCCCGCGAGCGAGACTTGGGGAACCGCGTGCGTCTCGCCGGGAAGGAGCTCGAGTCAATTCCCTCGCGCTCCATCGAGGAGGATCGCCTCAACCGCAATTACCAGGTCGCTGTCTCGGTCTATAACGAGTTGCATAACCGCACGATCAACGCGAAGCTCGCCGAATCGAGCGTGCAGCCGGATGTGTCGATACTCGAGCGCGCCGTGCCTCCTGGGCGACCGTCGGCAGACACGGCGTACGCCATCTTCCTGATGTCAATTGCTGGTTCGCTCGCCGCGGGAATCCTGCTCGCGCTTATGCTTGATCGTATAGACAAGCGCTTCCGATATCCCGAGCAAGCGGTCGGCGAGCTCGGTCTCGACATCCTCGGCGCCATCCCGTCGTTCAAGAACCCGAAGAACTCCGCGGCGCGTCTCGAAGAGTGGTCGCAACTGATGGAAGCGTTCCGCTCGTTAGGCCTGAGCGTGCGCAGCGCCTTCCCGCCGAACGAGCCGATCGCATTCACGATCTCGAGCCCCGGGCCGGGTGACGGCAAGTCGTTTATCTCACTCAACCTCTCGATGGTCATGGCCGAAGCCGGTTTCCGGACCGTTCTCATAGACGGCGATATCCGGCGCGGACGCTTGCACGAAACCAAGCCGCTCATCGACTGCAGCCAAAGCCCAGGGCTCGTCGAGCATCTCGCCGGTGAAGCTACGCTGGGCGAGGTCGTTCGCGACACGACGCACGCAAATCTCTGTGTGATTCCGTGCGGCGCTCGCCGGCGTCAGGGGCCGGAGCTCCTTGCCTCGGAAGCCATGCAGCGTCTCGTCAGCGAGCTGCGCTCACAGTTCGACGCCATCATCATCGATTCGGCGCCGCTTGCCGCGGGCATCGACCCGTACGCGTTAGGTGCCGCGTCGGGAGCAATGCTCGTCGTTCTGCGCGCCGGAGAAACGGACACCAAACTCGCTCAGGCGAAGCTCGGCACTATCGATCGCCTGCCTGTGCGCCTCATCGGCAGCGTGCTCAACGACGTCGGTACCGACGCGACATATCGCTACTACTCCTACCTCGGCTACGAATACGCGCCGATGGACGACGCGGAGTCGCCCGGGCTCATCGGCTCGGCCAAAGAGAGCTAGGCGTTAGGCGTGTACCTTAGGGGTAGGGGTAGGGGTAGGAGGCGGCCTACCCCTACCCCTATTCCTATCCCTATCTCTATTTGACGGTTCTAACGCCCACATCGTCGAACGCCGCGACAGTCAGCTCCTTCCCTTCCGCTGGTCGCGCGTGACGCAACGCTGTCGCGGCTCGGAGCATCAACTCGACGGCATCGACAGTCGAGTCGGCGAAGTCAGACACCGCGCTGTACCCCGCACGGACTTTGAGCTGACGGAATTCACCCGCAAACATCAGCGGACGCGCGTCGATCGATTCCTGAATACGCTCCACGATGCGCAACGCGCCGGCCATATCGCTTGCCGGCGCGATGATGGCAAACTCGAGATGGCCAAGATGTCCGACTGCATCGGACGTCCTTGTCGATTCGCGACACACCTCGCTGAGATACGCCACAATACGCGCAACGTCTTCGGGATCTGACAAAGCGGACTCCGGAACGTCGCCGGCGGGTGATACGACGACGCAGGCGAGCGCCGCATGCCGGCGCGCCGCGTCCGCGCCGATTTCTTTGGCGCGCCTAGCGAGTCCGCGCACGTTGTAGAGTCCCGTCGCCGGATCGATCACCGCAGTATCACGCACGCGATCGATCTCTCGCTTGCTCTGGACGTACGCGCCCATCTTGAGCAGGAGCGCCTCGCTATCGATCGGCTCGCCTAACAATTCCCACGCTCCGGCGCGCAATGCTTCGAGTCGCAGCGCGCGCGAAGCGGGACCGGCCGTCGTCATAACGATTGGTGTGCTCTGCGAAAGTCCGACCTCGGACCGCAGCAGCTGACAGACTTCGATGCCACCGATGTCCGGCATTCCGACATCGAGGATCACCGCGTCAGGCTGCGTGCGGCGAGCCACATCAACCGCTTGGCGTCCGGTATACGCGCGCACGACCGCGAAGCCGGCCTGACCGAGCACGCTCTCCAGCGTCCGCGCCGACCATTCCTGGTCGTTCGCGACGAGCACGAGCGGCGGGGGCGGCGTCGTGTGCGCCATAACCGGCGTATCGGTCATATCGTTGCGCCTTTTATCGTGGCGGTCGGACTCGTCTTGGTACGGCCCTGGGCACGTCGAGCGACGCACAAGTCATGCTGGCGCC
>DATBKN010000105.1:0-6904 GCA_036555845.1 Gemmatimonadaceae bacterium
ACCCGGTCTGGAACATCGTCAATTCATTTTCGGAGCTGCAGCGTTCACTCGCTTCGATGGAGCGCGTCTTCGACGTCCTGGCGATGGATGCGGACAAGCCCGATCGGCCTAACGCGCGCGACGCGCCGAGGGTCGTCAAGCAAATCACATTCGAGAACGTGTCGTTCGAGTATCGCACGGACCGACCCGTGGTGCGCGATTTCAATGTGGACGTCCCCGGCGGCTCTGTCATCGCACTCGTCGGCCGCAGCGGCGCCGGCAAAACGACGGTCACAGATCTCGTCGCGCGCTTTCACGATCCGACGCGCGGACGCATTCTCGTGAACGGTGTCGACATCCGCGACTTCAAGCTGCGGACGTATCGCGATTTGCTCGCCATCGTCCAGCAATCCGTCTTTTTGTTCGATGGGACGGTGCGCGAGAATATCCTGTACGGCCGGCACAACGCCACGGATGCCGAGGTGGAGGACGCGGCGCAGCGCGCCAACGCGCACGAGTTCATCGTTAGGCTTCCCGAGCAGTATGAAACGATTGTCGGCGAGCGCGGCGTCAAGCTCTCCGGCGGCCAGCAGCAGCGCCTGGCAATCGCGCGCGCAATTGTCGCGTCACCGCAGATCCTCATTCTCGACGAAGCCACGAGCAACCTGGACACCGAGAGCGAGCAGCTCATCCAGGCTGCCATGTCGACGCTGCTGGCGGGACGCACGACGTTCGTCATCGCGCATCGGCTGTCGACCATCCGGCGCGCCGACTTGATCCTCCTGATGGAAGAGGGCCAGGTCATTGAGCGCGGGACACACGACGAGCTAATGAATGCGCGCGGTGCCTATCACGGCATGGTGATGCGCCAGATGGCGGCGCACGTGGAGAGCGGCGAGGAGGTGCTGCAATGACCGTTCGCTGCATGACAAGCGCCACTCACTTATCTGACGTTGCGCTGACCAAATGCCTCGCAAATCCTGATAGCGTATAGGTCGCCTTTTCTTCCCCGGGAGCTATGAAATGACGCTGCGACACTTGATCACTGGCTGCTGCGTGATGTTTTCCGCCGCCACACTCTCCGCACAAGATCCTGTCACAGGCACCTGGACCGGTCACATCGGGCCCGGCACCGCACCACAATACGCGGTGACGTTGGACCTCAAGTTCGATGGAAAGTCAGGCGTGACCGGCACCGTGTCCGGCTTCCCGACTCCTGGAGACGTCAAGAGCGGCACATTCGATCCGGCCACCGGCGCGCTCAAACTGCAGCTCGGCGAGACCGGGAACGCTCAAGTGATGCTCGAGATCGAAGGGACGATCGTGTTAGGCAGCGTTACCGGACGTGGTGTGGCCGGTGGCAGCGAGCCGGGAACATTCAAGTTCACCAAGGCAGGCACAGCAGCACCTGCGGCCGATGCGGCGTCGCAGCCTAACGATGCGATGGCCGCCGCGCGCGGCGGGTTCGACGAAGTGAGTGCCTGGGTCTCGAAAGCGGCAGATATGGTGCCGGCCGACAAATACACGTACAAACCCGTCGCAACCGTGCGTTCGTTCGGCCAGCTCGTGGGCCACGTTGCCGATGGCTACAACTGGTATTGCTCGAACGCTACGGGCAAGAAAACTGAATGGTCCGACGCCGTCGAGAAGGGGAACACGGACAAGGCCACCGTCACGGCGAAGCTCAAGCAGGCGACTGATGCTTGTAAGGCCATTTATGGGAAGGGCGGTCAGTTCAAGGAGCTACTCGGCAACATCGGCCATGCGAACCTGCACTACGGCAACATCATTACGTACATGCGCATGATGGGGATGGTACCGCCGTCGAGCTGAGTCGTTTTGCTTAGCGACTGAATCGCGATACAAAAGCCCAGACTTCTTCAGCGGCTCGCACGATCGTCGTCTGCGGTCCTGCGAGCCGCTCGCCGCCCGGTGGCGCGGAATCGCCGGGCCACGCGTGACCGGAGCCGGTGAGTTTCCAGTGCGCGACTTCGGCCTCCTCAGCGCACCCGCGCCAGACGAGAAGTGTCGCGCTCTGATTCGCCTCACGCGTGCCGGATGCTCCGCGCCTAACGGCAACAGTATCCGCGCGAGTGCGACACTTGTTCACGGCGATCCAGCGATCGAGCCCCGCCTGAACAGGTTGATGAAAGACGCGGTTGTTCGTGCCGGGAAATGGTGGTCCCAGTCCACCTGCGTAGAGCGCGCGTGGATCATCCACGCTATGGATTTGCAGCACGGGAACTCCGCGGCGCGGAGAAAATCTCTCGAGGTCGAGCGACCCGGCGACTGGCGCGATTGCCGCGATGAGCTCTGGCCGCTCTGCGGCCAGGCGATGCGCCATGATGGCGCCGTTGGAATGACCTGTCGCGTAGACGCGGTCGCGGTCGATCGGCGTTCGACTCTCGAGGTCGGCCAACACCGTCGTTGCAAAGCCCACATCATTGACCTTGCGCGCCATCGCGTAACCGCAGCACCCATCTCCGGCATTCCACGTCAGCAAACGGCGCGGCAGCGGTCCGGTGCCGTTAGGGTAGACAACAATGAAGCCCTCGCGGTCCGCGACTGCGTCCAGCTCGGCGTATTCTTGAAAACCTTTGGCGTTGCCACCGCCGCCATGAAAGGCGAGCATGACGGGAGGTTTGTCAGACAGCCTTGGCGGCACATGCACGAGGTACGTGCGCATACGACCGCCGTGCCTCATGCTGAACTCGTGATCGCCAGCCGCGAGCCGTGGAGTGCCGGTGCTTCGAGACTGCGCGCTTATGCTCTCCGCGTTCAGCGATGCGGCGATCAGAATCCCAACGCACACAGCGCGTTCGCGTCGCATGGACACAAACTTATCGGCTTCGCCAAGGGAACGCGGGCCGATCCGAGCCGCGGGCGCGACCTGTCAAAGCTCGCCGCGATCGGTTCGGTCGAGTAGTCTCCACGTGTCATGGAACGACGCATTCTGCTCGCAGACGCCGACGCATTTTTCGTCGCTGTTGCTCGGCTGGTAGACCCCGAAGGCGCGGGCAAAGCGCCTTTGCTCATAGTCGGGGGCACGCGTGAGAGTCGCGGCGTCGTCTGCTCCGCGTCATACGAAGCGCGCAAGTATGGAGTGCGCTCGGCGATGTCTATCGCGCAGGCGCTGCGGCTTTGTCCAGCAGCGACTTGCGTGCCGATTCCTGGCAAGGCATGCGGACAAAAAAGTCGCGAAATCAGAGCGGTGCTGATGCGTTTCACTCCCATCGTCGCCGGAGCGAGCGTGGACGAATGGTACTGTGACATGAGCGGCACCGAGGGTCTCTACCACAACGAGCCGCTCGCCGTCACGGCTCGGCGCATGCGCGAGACCGTGCTCGCGGAAACGGGCATGTCGGTTTCGTTAGGCGGCGGCACCAATAGACTCATCGCCAAGCTCGCCGTCGAGCGCGCCAAACCGAAAGCAGGAACTGGCGGCGATGGCGTGCACATCGTGCCACCCGGTAGCGAAGCTGACTTCATGAAGACGTGCATGCTGGCCGAGATACCGTTTGTGGGGCCCAAATTCCAGCAACGTCTCGCGAAAGTCGGCCTAACGAAAGTGACCGACGTGCTGGAACATTCGCTGCCGACGCTGGAGCGTATGCTGGGGCAGAGTACCGCGGTTTGGCTCTGGGAGCGCGTACACGGACGAGCCGATTCCACGGTGGAGGGCGGACGCGTCGAGGCAAAGAGCATTAGCCGCGACGAGACGTTCCCCAAGGACCTGCACGAGGACGCAGACCTCGAGCGCGAGCTATTGAGGCTGGTCACCCGTGCTGCCGCCGACCTGCGCGGCGATGGACTGCGCGCGCGGACCGTGTGCGTCCGCATTCGCGACAAGGATTTTCGCACACGCTCGGCCCAGAAAAGCTTGCGAGAGCCCGTGGTCTCGGATCGCGTCATCATGGGCGTCGCGCGCGAAATGCTCGCGAAATTGCGCGCGAAACGACGTGTGCCCGCCCGCTTGTTAGGCGTGGCCTTGTCCGGCCTCTCGCCGGACCCCAGAGCCGATCAGGTGTCGCTGCTTCCGAGCAAAGGTGAAGCCGCAGGCGAGACCGAGCGCGATCGAATCGTCGCCCGTGCGGTTGATCGCGTGCGGGAGAAGTTCGGCAGAAAGGGTATCGGCCCGGCTGCGCTTACTCGTCCGTGACAACCGAATGACGTGGTGAAGGTCGCGATCCCCGATTGGATGGTGCCCATGTCCGCGACGTTGACGCAAGAGCGCTTCACCGGGCCGGAATGGAGCTTCGAGCGCAAGTACGATGGGATCCGGCTGCTCGCGTACAAAAAGGGGGCGGACGTACGGCTGTTTTCGCGCAACCGATTGCCGCACGACTATCCCGACATCATTGCCGCGATCGAGAGTCTTCCTGCCCGCGATCTGATCCTCGACGGCGAGCTCACGTGGGACGGGCGCGGCGCCTACCACATCTTCGATGTCATGTGGCTCGACGGCCGTGACGTGACAAAGCTCCCTCTCGAAGAACGCCGAGCGTTGTTAGGCAGCCTCCCATTTCAGGCACCGATGCGGCGAGTGACGACCCTCGACGACGACAAGCCGTGGGAACGCGCCTGCGCCGAAGGCTGGGAAGGCGTGATTGCAAAGCGCCGAGGATCCCCCTACGAGCACAAGCGGTCAAAGCACTGGCTGAAGATGAAATGCGAGGCGTCGCAAGACTTCGTCGTCGGTGGCTTCACAGATCCTTTGGGAAAACGCGTGGGACTCGGTGCTCTGCTCGTAGGCTACTACGAAGGGGGTGACTTCGTGTTCGCCGGCAAAGTCGGCACCGGCTTCGACACGACGCTGCTGAACGATCTTCGCGCGCGTCTGGATGCGACCGAAATCGATGAGCCGCCGTTCACCAGGGCGACGGGCCTGCCTCGCGTGCGCGCGCACTGGGTGGAACCCAAGATCGTCGTGCAGGTTGCCTTCATCGAGTGGACCGTGCACGGCAAGCTGCGTCATTCACGCTTGTTAGGTGTGCACCACGGCAGGCCGGCGCGCGCCGTCACGCGGACAACGACGTGATCTCGCACCCGGAAAAGGTTCTCTTCCCGGACGATGGAATCACGAAAGGCGAGCTGGCTGGCTACTACGAAGCGATCGCGCCGCTCATGCTGCCGCACATCCACTCACGTCCCGTGACGATGGAGCGGTTTCATCGCGGGATCACCGAAAAAGGCTTCTTTCAGAAGTCGGTGACGAAGGGCTTCCCGGAGTGGCTCCAGCGCGTCGAAGTGCCGAAGCACGGCGGCACCGTGCACCATCCACTCGTCACCGATCTGCGCTCGCTGTTGTGGCTGGCGAACCAGAACTGCATAACGCCGCACGTGTGGACCTCGCGCGTCCCGGATCTCGAGCACCCCGACATCTGCATCTTCGATCTGGACCCAGGCGAGGACGAACCTGACCGCCTGCGCTTCGTCATGCTCGAGCTGCGCGACTTCCTGCTCGAGCTGGGCCTAACGAGTGTCGTGAAGACGTCGGGATCCAAGGGTTTTCACGTCGCCATCATGCTCGACGGCAAGGCAGACTACGGACAGGTAGCGCGTTTCGCCCAAGTCGTCGGCACGCTCATGGTACAGCGTGACCCGGCGAATCTCACGCAGGAGTTCAGCAAGGTCGACCGCGGCGGTCGCATTTACATGGACACCGGGCGCAACCACCCGCCGGCGACGTTCGCCGCAACGTACGCCGTCCGCGCCAAACCCGGCGCTCCAGTATCGGCGCCGTGCACTTGGCAAGAGATTGAGGCGGGCGAGGTTTCGCCGCGCACGTTCACGCTGCGCACGATGGCGGCGCGTACGGCCGCCGTCGGTGACCTCTGGGCGAATGTTCCTGGGCAATCCCTCACGGCGGCGATCAAACGCCTGACGTAATCCTGTCAAATGCGGATTCACCTTGTCGACGCGACGTTCGAGCTTTTCCGCTGCTATTATGGCGCGCCCAAAGCAACGGCGCCTAACGGGGCAGAAGTGGGCGCGACGCGCGGCATTCTGCGGACGTTGCTTTCGCTGTTGCGCCAGGACGACGTGACGCATGTCGGCTGTGCCTTCGACCACGTAATCGAGTCGTTCCGCAACGACATGTACGGGGGCTACAAGACGAGCGAGGGGATCGAGCCGGCGCTGTGGGCGCAGTTCCCGCTGGCCGAGCGTGCAGCGTTTGCGCTGGGCGTCGTGGTGTGGCCGATGGTGGAGTTCGAGGCGGACGATGCGCTTGCCGCGATGGCGGCGCGCGGCGACGCGGATCCCAGCGTGGAGCAAGTCGTCATTTGCGCGACGGACAAGGACCTCGCGCAGTGCGTGCGTGGATCGCGCGTCGTGTGTTTCGATCGCATGCGACGGCGTTTGTTCGATGAGGCCGGGGTGATCGAGAAGTTCGGCGTGCCACCGCTGTCGATCCCCGACTGGCTCGCTCTCGTTGGCGACAGCGCGGACGGCTATCCCGGTATTCCGGGATGGGGGAGCAAGTCTGCGTCGGCACTGCTCGCGCGCTACGGCCACATCGACGACATACCTAACGATGAGCGGCAGTGGCAGGTGCCGGTGCGCGGCGCCGCCGCGTTAGGGACGAGCCTGCGCGAGCATCGCGACGAGGCGATGCTCTACCGTCAGCTGGCCACGCTCCGCACTGACGTGCCAATTCTAGAGGAAATTGAAGATCTCCAGTGGCTCGGTGCGCGCCGCCGCGAGCTCGCCGATCTTTGTCGCGAGATCGGCGACGAGGCGTTTCTGGAGCAGGTGCCGCGCTGGCGCGGAGAGCCCTTCAATCCCGCCGCCGCCCCCGCCCCTGCTCCCGCGCCGGTACCCGATGCCGAACAATGAGCACGCAACGCATGAGGCCTTCGGCGATCGCGGCGCCCGTCAGCCGGCAAATAAGATCACATTCGGGCAGCCGTTCGAATAAAGAGCG
>DATBKN010000106.1:0-10653 GCA_036555845.1 Gemmatimonadaceae bacterium
CGATCGATCTATTCGTTTCCGCCGTCGGCGAAGTCGACGACGCGGCTGCGCTGCTTTTGGCGGCTGCCGCTCGTATCGCAAGCGCACGCGCCGACTCGAGCGCCGCGAGCAAGTCTCTCATGCTGTGGGAGCGCATCGTGCTTCGGTACGCCACGGCTCCTGAAGCCGCGGAAGCAGATCTCGAATGGGCGCGCGCGCTGCGGCGGACCGGTGACAGCAAGGGCGCGATCGTGCGCCTCGAACATCTACTGCTGACGTATCCGCAGAGCGCCCTCGCACCGCAGGCCCGTCGCGAGTTGGACCTGGCGCGCAACGCCGTCCCGCGCGCGCTGTAACTTTCGCAGCAATGAATCGCGACATGTTCCGCCGACCTCGCGGCGCCGTGCTGGCGACGCTTCTCGCTCTCGCCGTTTTCGCGCCGCGCATCGTCGCGGCGCAGCATCTCCTCATTCCAATGGATGATGCGCAGCGGCAGCACCTCAAGGCGTACGGCCTGACATTCAACGCCATCAAAGAGGGGATGCGCGCGGAATGGCTTCTCAATTATCGCGGCGGCGCCTTCTTGCTGCCCGACGCGCAAGACGTTAGGCGCAAGGCGACGATCGACGGCGTCGTTTTCGAGCCGCTCGACGCCGCCGCGGTTGCGAAAATCCGCTCCGAGCTCGCCAGCTCGAACATGGACGCGGTGCCTTTGGAAAAGGCGCCGAAGATCGCTGTCTATACGCCGAAGGAAGCGCCGCCGTGGGACGATGCCGTAACCCTGGCGCTGCAGTACGCGGGCATCGGCTACGACAAGATCTGGGACGACGAAGTAATCAAGGGGGAGCTGACGAAGTACGACTGGGTGCACCTGCACCACGAGGACTTCACCGGTCAGCTCAACAAGCTGTACCTCGGCTTCCGTGATACCCCGTGGTTCGTGCAGCAGAGAGACTACCTGCTGCTCACGGCCAAGCAACTCGGCTTCGCGACAATACCCATGCTGAAGGGAGCGGTCGCGGAAAAGATCCGCCAATTCGTGGAACGCGGCGGCTTCCTGTTCGCCATGTGTGGTGCGACTGAGACGTTAGGCCTGGCGATCGCTGCGCATCAGACGGACATCGCCGGGAGCTTCGCGGACGGCACGCCGATCGCCGACGACGTCGACGCCAAGATGGATTGGGAGCGCGCTTTTGCCTTCAACCGGGCGCACGTCGAGCCGTCGCCGTTTGTCAACGCGATGAGCGACATCGACGGCCACCAGGTCAACGTCCCTGCGCGACGCCAGCCGTTAGGCCAATTCACGCTCTTTGCGTTCTCGGCCAAGCTCGATCCAGTCGCGACGATGCTCGTGCAGGATCATCGCAGCGTCATTCCCGATTTTTATGGCGTGACCACCAGCTTCTCCAAGAGCACGCTCAAAAGCGGCGTCACCGTTCTCGCATACGAGGAAGGTGCCCCGTGGGTCAAATACATTCACGGAGACTACGGCAAGGGGTCGTATACATTTCTGGGCGGACACGACCCTGAAGATCCGCAGCACAACATCGGCGCGGCGCCGACTGACCTATCGCTGCATCCGGCGTCGCCTGGTTATCGCTTGATTTTGAACAACGTGCTTTTCCCGGCTGCGAAGAAGAAACCGCTGAAGACTTAGCGTTTGCCTAACGTCACATCGACGTCGACGTTCACGCCGCAGGCCGCGGCCGCGGTGCGCACCGCCATCCGCCTCGCCGGCGGCCGCGAAGTGTGCTTTGTCTGTAGCATCGATCAGAGCGGGACGATCCAAACGGCGCGGGTCGTCGCGCGCGGCGACATCCAGAGCGTGCTCGCACTCCCGGGCTTCGCCACTCGTGGCGAGATGCTGCTGCACAATCACCCATCGGGCGAGCTGGATCCCTCCGGCGCCGATATGGAAATCGCCGCGCGCATGCATGACTCCGGCGTCGGCTTCGCGATCACAGACAACGACGCGCGAGACCTCTACATCGTCGTCGAGGTCCCGCGTCCGCGCGAGATCACACCGCTCGACCCGCGAGCGATCGATGATGATCTCGGGCCGGGCGGACCGATCGCGCGCGGCCTCGCGCGCTACGAGGATCGCGAGAGTCAGCGCGCCTACGCGCGCGCCATCACGAAGCTGTACAACAGCGGCGGCATCGGATTGTTCGAGGCGGGTACCGGCGTCGGAAAGTCGTTAGGCTATCTCATCCCGGCGTTACGCTGGGCCGCGCGCAACGGCGAGCGCACCGTCGTCTCGACCAACACGATCAATCTGCAGGAACAGCTGGTGGGAAAAGACCTTCCGGCTATTGCGGCGTCGCTGAGCGACCAGATGGTCCGCTTCGCGCTGCTCAAAGGGTGGCGCAACTACCTCTGCCTGCAGCGGCTGGATCACGCCATGAGCATCGGTGGCTCCCTGTTCGAGGCTGAAGTCGTCGACGAGCTGCATACGATCGCGGAATGGGCCAAGCAGACGCCTAACGGCTCGTTGAGCGACCTCGCCGTCGCGCCGCGCGATGAAGTCTGGGACGAGGTGGCCGCGGAGTCGGATCTGTGTGGACGTTTGCAGTGTCCGTTCTTCTCGCGCTGTTTTTTGTTCGCCGCGCGACGCGAAGCGGCGCAGGCGGACGTGCTCGTGGCGAATCACCACCTGCTGCTGGCCGATCTGGCCGTGCGACGCGCGTCGCAGAACTGGGACGATGCCGCCGTCCTGCCGCCGTACGCGCGGCTCATCGTCGACGAAGGCCATCATCTGGAGGATGCCGCGGCCGCGCACCTGGGCGACTCGATCACCGCGCGCGGGCTGCAGCGCGTCTTTTCGCGGTTGGAGCGGCGCGGCAAGGGGCTCTTACCGACGCTGCGACAGCGTCTGTCGGGAAAGCAGGATATCCTCAGCGCGGCGAGCCTGGATCACGTCGAAGGACGCCTGGATCCGGCGCTGCGCGCGGCGCGCATCAAGGCCGACGAAGTCTTCTCCTACCTGAACGCGCTGCTCCTCACGCGCGACGTGACGATGCTGCGCCTAACGCGCGAGTTCGACTCGCACGAGGTCTGGGAGCTCGGCCTTGACGCGGCGCTGACCGATCTGTCGCGCGAGATCGAATTGTTGGGTGAGGGCTTGCGACTCATTCGCGAGCGCATGGACGCCGACGAAGACATGCGACAGTCACACGCGCAACTGCTGGGCGAGATGGGAGGTGTCGCGCGGCGCCTGGCGTCAGCGCGTGACGCGCTCGAGGGAACGCTGCGTCCTTCGGGGAGCGCGCCGACGGCCGTGCGCTGGATCGAGGCGCGCGGGAAGGATCGCAACATCTCCGCGACGACAGTCCCGCTCGACCTCGCCCCAATTCTGCGCGACGATCTGTTCAGGCGGGTGGATACGGCCATCGTCACAAGCGCGACGCTCACGGCGGATCGTCGCTTCGCGTTCCTGGCGAGCCGGCTGGGTTTGACTGAGTCGGACGTGGAGCCGGAAGTAGGCATTTTCCCCTCGCCGTTCCGCTATCACGAGCAGGCGCTCCTGGCGCTGCCAACGGACGGGCCGGCGCCTAACGTGGATGCGGCGGGGCACTTCGAGCTCGTGCTGCGCTGCGCGGCCGACGTCGCGGCGGCGGCGGACGGCGGCATGTTCGTCCTCTTCACCAGCAAGCGAGATGTGCGTTTGGCCGCTGACGCCCTGCGCTCCATGGGTGAAAGTGTGCGCTGGCCGCTCCTGGTGCATGGCGAGGATCAGCGCGACGCGCTGCTGCGGCGCTTTCGCGGCGACGGCCGCGCGATCCTGTTAGGCACGGCGAGCTTCTGGGAGGGAGTGGACGTGCCAGGCGACGCGTTGCGCGCTCTCGTGCTGGCGCGCTTGCCTTTCCGCGTACCTACGGAGCCGCTCGTTGCGGCGCAGGCTGAGGCGATCGAGGCGCGTGGCGGCGACGCCTTTCGCGACTACATGCTCCCGCATGCGGCGCTGCGACTGAAGCAGGGCTTTGGTCGCTTGATCCGCTCGCACGCCGATCGTGGCGTTGTCGTGCTGTGCGATCCGCGCGCTGTAAGCAAAGCGTACGGCGAAGAGCTACTCGATGCGCTGCCACCAGCGAGGCGCGTGGTGGGACGTTGGGATGAAATTCGCAAAGACGTTGCCGCAATGTTCTTAAATGGCACCACTCCAGTACCGTGGGAGTAGCCCCTAGCCTCTAGCCCCTAGCCCCTAGCAACTAATGAAGATCATCTGCGTCGGTCGCAATTACGCCGATCATGTGAAAGAGATGGGAAACTTGCTGGCGGAGGGACCGTCCGAGCCGCTGATCTTCCTCAAGCCGCCGTCCAGCCTCATCGCGTCAGGCGACGAGATCGTCCTGCCGCCCCAATCGCAGGAAGTGCACTACGAAGGCGAAATCGGGGTATTCATCGGTCAGCGCCTCAAGAACGTAACTCCAGAGGCGGCCATTGCTGGAATCGCCGGGCTCGCAGCGGCGAACGACGTTACGGCGCGCGATCTGCAGCGGAAGGACAGTCAGTGGGCCAGAGCCAAGGGATTCGATACGTTCTGTCCAGTTGGCGCTCCCAAGGCCCCTGTAGACGGGCTGGATTCACTGGAGTTGGTGACACGCGTCAACGGAGAGGTGCGACAGAGGGGACGCAGCAGTGAGATGATCTTTCCCATCCCGGAGATCCTGTCGTATATCAGCCATATCATGACGCTCGAGCCCGGCGACCTCGTACTGACAGGAACCCCAGCCGGTGTTGGAAGACTAGTTTCAGGAGATCGTGTTGAAGTGGAAATCCTGGGAGTTGGTAGTGTGACGAATACAGTAAAAGGCTAGGGGTAGGCGTAGGCATAGGGGTAGAGACTAGCAGCGGAGCATGATGATCGAGCTGAGACCGAGCAGGCCTAACGAGTCGCGACGGAAGCGGGTCACTCCCGCGGCCGCTGCATCGATTGGGCTGCACGCTGTCCTGCTGGTCGCCCTCTGGCACGTGTTCGAGCTGCCAAACCCGTTGGCCGCGTTCCGGTCGTCGGATCAGGGGCGCGAAGAGCGGTTGACGTACGTTGGTGTGCGACCGACGACGCCGAGCACCACTCCTAGTCGTCGGGCCCCGGTTGCTCGGCCGACGGCGACGCCTCCACCGCCGGCCGCCGTTCCCGTCCCAACGCCAACGGAGATCCCGACGGGCATCCCGCCAGTCCCCACGCGTCCCCCTGTGAATCTCGGTCCGACGAGCGGGCCGGCAGTCGGCGGCCAGGGACTCGCCAAGGGTGTCCAGCCCACATACGTCGATCCGCGCGTGTGGGTCGCAGCGCCGGAGCTGGAGACGGCTGCGAAGACGGACGACCAGCGCATGGACAGTGCGGTGGCAGCGATCCTCAAGACGCATAACGATTCCCTCGTCGCGAACCGGCACAACCCCAACAAGTTCGAGCGCGGCGACTGGACCGTTGACGGTCCGGGAGGGAAGTGGGGGATCGATCCGCCGGGCGGTCAGCAGTTCATCCACCTCGGCAAGTTCAAACTGCCCGCGGCCCTGCTCGCTCTCATTCCCATCAACGGAGCGCCATCAGCCGCGTCGCTCGAGCTGCAGCGGAATCCGGCGCTCGCGCTGCATCGTGCCGAGATTCCGTATCAGGCGGAGCGTGCGATCACGCACGAGGAGTTCAATCGTGCTGTGAAGAAGCTGCGCGAGCGCAAGGATCGCGAGCGGAAGGAAAAAGAGGAGAAAGCAGTCGCCAAGAAGCCGATCGCGCCGTCGCAGCCTAACTAGAATCGCTCGTTAGGTCCCATCTCCTGAAGGTCACAAACGCGAACGCAGATAACGCAGAAACGGCGCAGATGGACGCAGATTCTTCTTTAGGAATCCAAAAGAACAAGTATCTGCGTGTTCTGCGTAGTTTCCGCGTAATCTGCGTTCCCGCTTATTGAACCTAGACGCTAGGCTCTATCTCGCCATTCGTCGTCGGCTGACGCAGTGAGCGCACAACCGTCGCGACGACCCCCAGAATCGTGAAGTCGTCGCCCGGCCCCAATACCCGCTGCGTCGGCTCGGCGTCGGCAGTCCAAAGCGCCACAGCGGCGCCGCGATGCTCCACGGTGCGCACGACGTGCGAATTCCCGATGCGTGCCACGACGAGATCGCCGTCGCGCGCGCGCGCCGCGGGATCCACGAGTACGAGATCGCCGCTCGCCAGGCTGCGGCCGCTCATCGCATCGTCAGGCACCGGCAGAAGGAACGCGTCGTCCGCCGTCACGAAGCCGCGATCCATCGCCACGTACTTCGTCGTTTCGTCGCGCAGCAGCGCGGGGAGATCCGAGTGCACGGCGTCGTACAGCGGAATCGGCTGCACGTTTCCGATCGAGGAATAGCCTAACAACTTGACGCCACGGGACCGCCCCGGCGCGCGCTCGATATATCCCTTGTCCGCGATGCTCTGCAGAATCGCCGCGACAGTCTTGGTCGAGCGGATCTGAAAGCGCTGCCCAATCTCGCGCACGCTCGGCTGATACGTGTGCTCCGCCAGAAAGTCGATCAGATAGTGATAGACTTTGCGCTCGAGCGGCGTGAGCGGATCCGGCATCGCGTTAGGCGCGCATCGCCGCGAGCGCAGCGTCCAGCCGCTTGAGCGATACGTCGCGGCCCAGGAGCACGAGGACGTCGAAGATCCCGGGACTCGCGCTCGAGCCGGTGAGCGCGACTCTCAACGGTTGGAACAGCGCGCCGGCGCCGACGCCGCGCGACTGCGCCAGCTCGCGCAGTGCCGCTTCCAGCGCCTCTGCGTCCCAATTGCTCGCCGCCAACCGATCGCGTGCGGCCTGCACGAGGTCGCGCGCGCCGTTGCTCCAGTGCTTCGCCGTCGCCGCCGGGTCGAACTGCACCGATTCCTGAAAGAACGGCAGCGCTTGGCGCACGATCTCGTCGATGGTGCGCGCGCGCACGCGCAGCAGATCCAGGAGTCGCAGGTACCACGGCGTGCGCCGCACAAGCTCGTCCGCGGTCGCGAGACCGGCCGCGATAACGTGCGGCGTGATGAGCGGCTCCAGTTTGTCGAGCGGCATGTGCGCCAGATGCTGCCCGTTCATCCACTCGAGTTTCCTGGTGTCGAAGACGGCAGCCTTCTTGAGCAGGCCACTCTCATCGAAGCGCCGAATGAGCTCCTCACGAGACATGACTTCGATGTCACCTCCAGGAGACCAGCCTAGAAGCGCCAGGAAGTTCACCATGGCGTCGGGCAAGATGCCGAGATGCTGATAGTCGCCCACCGCCGTGGCTCCACGCCGCTTGCTCAGTTTCTTGCCATCAGTGTCGAGGATGATCGGTACGTGGGCGAATCTCGGCTGCGGGGCGCCTAACGCCTGATAAAGCAGTATCTGTTTTGGTGTGTTTGGGATGTGCTCATCGCCGCGCATCACAATCGTAACGCGCATGGCGATATCGTCCGACACGACGGCCAAGTTGTACACGGGCGTGCCATCAGAGCGCAGGATGATGAAGTCCTCGATATCCTTGTTCGGGAACGAAATGGGTCCGTGTACCATGTCATCCCACGTCGTGACTCCTTCAGGGACGCGAAAGCGAATCGCGAACGGCTCGCCACGCGTCATGCGGCGCTGCTCTTCTTCTGGAGAGAGCTGGACCACGCGGCGATCGACACGAAAACTCTCCCCGCGTTTCTCCGCCTCCTGCCGCATCCGGTCGAGCTCCTCGGCGGGCGTGAAATCGCGATATGCAGCGCCCTTCTCGAGTAGCGCCAGCGCGTCTCGCTGATGCTGCGCGACGTTGGCGCCCTGATACACGACTTCCTCATCCCAATCCAACCCCAACCACCTGAGGCCGTCGAAAATCGCCTGTGTGCTCTCCGCCGTACTTCGTGCGCGATCTGTGTCTTCGATGCGCAGCAGGAACTTGCCGCCGTGCTTACGAGCGTACAGCCAGTTGAAGAGCGCCGAGCGCGCACCGCCGACGTGCAAGAAGCCCGTCGGCGAAGGGGCAAAACGCAAGCGAGGGGAAGGAGAACCCGCGGAGGCCGTCATCGTTAGGTGTCGGCGCGAACCGAACCGGCGCGCCGCAAATGACACAACGACGGGGAAGCCGCAGGACTGTGGGTCCTCGCTCCCCGTCGATAACGGAGAGAGAGGGATTCGAACCCTCGATAGAGGTTTAGACCCCTATGCCGGTTTAGCAAACCGGTGCCTTCAGCCTCTCGGCCATCTCTCCCAAGCACCGCTCGGCAACACGGGCGGCAGGCGACGCATCTTATTCCGCGCTTGTAGCGGAAACAAGGTGGGAAACAACTAGCTACTGCTGATCGCTGCGCCTTCGAGGACCCCGCGGACCTTCTTGGCGAGCGTGTCCGGAGTGAACGGCTTCTCGAGGTAGTTGACGCCGGGCTCGAGAACCCCGTGACGCACTATCGCGTCGTCAGTGTAGCCGGACACATATAACACGCGGATCCCCGGCCGCTGCCTGGAAATCTGGTCCGCAAGCACGCGACCACCCATGCGCGGCATGATGACGTCGGTCAGCAACAGTTCGATCGCTCCCTTGTGCTTCGCGCTCAGTGCGATGGCGCTTTCGCCGTCGTGTGCCTCCAGTACCTGATAGCCCAGGCGGGTGAGTACCTGGCGTATGATGCCGCGCACAGCCGGCGCATCCTCGACAACGAGGATCGTCTCGTTTCCTCCCAACGGCTTGAGCGTACGCGGCGCCTCCTCGGCGACCGACGCGATCGGGTCTACGCGCGGAAAGTAGATCTTGAAGCTCGTCCCCTGGCCGGGCTCGCTGTACACGGAGATGAAACCGCCGCTCTGCCTAACGATCCCGTACACGGTGGCCAGTCCGAGCCCGGTGCCTTCTCCCGGCTCTTTCGTCGTGAAGAAAGGTTCGAAGACGCGCGACTGGGTCTCGCTGTCCATCCCGATGCCGGTGTCGCTCACAATGAGCGACACGTACTTCCCGGCGGGATACAGCACTTTGTGTTCCTTGAGGTCCTCGCTGAACGCGACGTTCTTGGACTCGATCGTCAGTCTGCCGCCGTTAGGCATCGCGTCACGCGCATTGACGGCCAGGTTGACGATCACCTGCTCGATCTGCCCTGGATCGACCTTCACGGTGCCCGCGTCCGGCGCCAATACGGTGATGAGCTCGATGTTTTCACCGATGAGCCTGTCGAGCAGCTTGCCTGTGCCGGACAGGAGGTCGTTCATCTGCATAACGCGAGGTTGCAGGACCTGCTGCCTGCTGAACGCCAGTAGCTGCCGCGTCAGCGTCGCCGCGCTTTTTCCGGCAGTGCGAATTGCTTCGATGTCGGCGCGAGCCGCGTCGCTCGCCGCGCCGTCGGCAAGAACCAGATCGCTCGAGCTGATGATGATCGTGAGCAGGTTATTGAAGTCGTGCGCGATCCCTCCAGCCAGCTGCCCAACAGCTTCCATTTTCTGCGCCTGTTGAAACTGGCGCTCCACGCGGCGCTGCTCAGTCACGTCTTCCCATGTCGCTTCGACGTATTGCTCGCCGGTGCCATCGTCAGTGACGAGTCGGCCGGTGAATTGAGTCGTGATGAGCGTGCCATCCTTTCGGATCAGCTGGATCTCTTCGCGCTTGATTCGGCCGCGCTCCTGGAAGCGCGCCAGCAGCGCCTGCCTCTGCTCCTCGCTCGCGTACACCTCACGCGGCTGCAGCGCCAGCACTGCCTCTTCGGAGTCGTGGCCGAGCATCGAGACGAAGCCGGGATTCACCACGATGAAGCGTCCGAGCAGCGAGGACAGCGTCACGCCGATCGGCGCCTCGTGTACGAGCCGGCGATATTTCTCCTCCGATTGCCTAACGGCCTGCGCCGCGCGATTCCGCGCGGTCACGTCGTTCATGATCGCGATGCGCGCGGGAACACCATCAAAGTCGATGGAATGCCCGCTCGTTTCGACTTCGATCAGCGTGCCGTCTTTCTTCACATGCGGCCGCGAAGCGTCCTTGCCGTGGCCGTCGTCCCCGTGCGTGGAGTAGCTCATGCGCTTGGCGTCCTCGGGCGGGAGCACATCCAGGACGCTCATCCCCAGGAATTCCGCGCGGCTGTATCCATAGTGCTCGATCGCGGCCTCGTTCACGGCGAGAATGCGCAAACTGTCGCGATCGTACACCCACTGCGGCAGCGGCACCGACTCGAAGAGCCGGCGATAGCGCTCTTCACTGGCGCTGCGCGCAGCAAACGACTCCTGCACGCGCGCGACCATGGAGTCAAAGGCTCCCGCCAGACGCCCAAGCTCGTCGCGCCGCCGTGCGAGGCCCGACTGCTGCTTGTAATCACCACGCGCCACGCCCTCGGCAGCGCGCGTTAGGCGTGCGAGTGGGCGCGTGAGCGATACGCTGAGCAGGACGGCGCCCAGGGAGCCGAGCAGCAGCGCCAGTCCGCCGATCAGCCAGGCGCGTTCGAGAAACTGGCGCGCCTGCGCGAAGGCGACGTCGCTGTCGTACTCGACAACAATCGTCCACGGGCTTCCCGTGATGGGCTTCGCGATGGCGATGACGTCCTTGCTACCGGGATGACGGTATTGCAGCGGCACACCGGCCTGCGTGATATCCACGTTAGGCGACTGCACGCGCGTGGCCAGATCGGTCCACACGCTGCCCGACGTGTTCGCGAGCATCAGGTGCGTGGCTGGGCCGCCGAAGAGCTGGTTGATCTGATCGCGAGCG
>DATBKN010000107.1:0-1982 GCA_036555845.1 Gemmatimonadaceae bacterium
AAGTCAATCTCACGGGCGCCGAGTCGTTCTTCCGCGAACAGCGTCCGTTTTTCCTGGAGGGCGCCGAGCTGTTCAACTTCAACATGTCGACGTCGGGATGGATCTTCGGCCAGGAGCAGCTGTTCTATTCGAGACGTATCGGGCGAGCGCCACAAGTAGAAACACCTGCTGGTGTGCGATACGTCAATCGCCCACTCGCGACCGATTTGTTAGGCGCGCTCAAGGTGAGCGGCAAGACGCAGTCGGGCCTGTCGCTCGGGGTGCTCAGCGCTGTCACGGACGAGATGCACGCCAGTGTCGACTTCGGCGATGGAGTCCACCAGCGCGCTGTCGTCGAGCCGCTCACCCAGTACTCGATGGCGCGAGTGCAGAAAGAGTTCGGCCAGGGGCAGAGTCACCTCGCTGCCGTGGCGACCTCGGTACTGCGGGGCGCGGAGGCGCCCGTGCTCCGTCGCTCGGCGACAATCGGAGGCATTGACTTTCACCATCGCTTCGGCCAGCGCCGCTATCAGGTGGCAGGATACGTGTTAGGCAGCACTGTGCACGGCACGCCGGAGGCCATCACGGCCACGCAACGCAGCAGCGTGCACTATTTCCAACGCCCCGACGCCACGCACCTCGATGTCGACAGCTCGCTCAGCTCGCTCAATGGCATCGCCACCGAGCTACGCCTCAATAAGATCGCCGGAAATGTGCGCTGGGGCGGCGGCGCGCACGTGGTGACGTCCGGCTTCGAGGCGAATGATCTTGGCTTCCACAGTCGCAGCGATTTCGTGGCGACATCGGGTTGGATCGGCCGCAACTTCTTCAGCGGTCCGCGCGGCATTCGCAACTGGGAGATCTGGCTCAATGGCTGGGCGGGTTGGACGTTAGGCGGTGAGCGCGACCGCATCGGCAACAGCATCTGGACGCGTGCCGAGCTGGAGAATTTCTGGGAGATCGAGGGCGCGGTGGAGCATCACCTGCCCTACTTCTCGATCCAGGCGCTGCGCGGTGGGCCGGCCCTTTATGCGCCGCGAAGGATCTCGGGATTCGTGCGCCTAACCAGCGACGCGCGACGGTCGACTGTCGCGCAGCTCATGATCAACGGCGCACGCGAGCTGGGCGATTCGGGTTCGTCGTTCAACCTCATGCCGCAGCTCACGCAGCGCATCACCGATCGCGGGCAACTCGTTGTGTCGCCGATGGTGATGTGGTGGCGCAACCCGCAGCAGTTCGTCGAACGCAGCGGCGATCACTATATCGTCGGCGACGTCAGCCAGACGACGGCGATGCTCGTGACCCGGCTGGACTGGTCCTTCACGCCGCGGCTCACCATTCAACTGTACGCGCAGCCGTTCCTGAGTGCGGGTACGTATGGTCGTTTGGGGGCGGTCGGCGACGCGCAGGCCGCGTCCTCGGACGCGCGGGTTCGCCGGTTCGCACCTAACGAGATGTCACGGACTGGAGGCGGCGATTGGCGTGCAACGGCCGGTGGAGACTCATTCGAGTTCGGCGATCCCAACTTCGCGTTCAACGAGCTACGGTCGAATTCCGTGCTGCGCTGGGAGTATCGCCCCGGCTCCACACTCTTTCTCGTCTGGAGTCACGGGCGGAGCACCGATGGCTCGTCACCCGGTTTCGATCTGCGGCGTCAGGCGCGCGAGCTTGGTAAGGCGCGTGGGGATCACGTGTTCTTGCTCAAGGTGAGTCATTGGCTCGGTAGATAAGTCAAAAAGCCGTCAGCCGTCGGCTGCCAGCAGACAGCTGACAGCATCTGAGAGCGCCCAAGCCCTGCTTACCTCAGTGACTGCACTTCCTCGTCAGGCAGGTCCAGCATCATCCGGAGCAGCGCAGTAGAAAAGACCTTCCCCTGCGCATCCGTCTTGAGCGACAGCGTCCCTCCGCCGTCGAGCGCGCCATGTAGCAGGAAGTTGAGCGCGTTCAGGTTCGGCAACTCGAAGCGCTCCACAGGCCCCGTGATCATTCCACTGAAGTGCTGC
>DATBKN010000108.1:0-3892 GCA_036555845.1 Gemmatimonadaceae bacterium
GAAGGGACCCGCACACTGCAGATTATGCTGGCCGCGCTTGGAGCCTTATTTGTCGCAGGACTCACAGGCGCGACGTACCTCAACCGGCGGTTCCTCCTGCAGCCGTTGCACACACTGGCGACGGCCACAAGGCAAGTTGCCGGCGGCGACCTGGAGGCCAACGTCGCGCTCGAGCGGCGCGACGAGCTGGGCGACCTGGCGTCGGACTTCAACACTATGGTCGAGAAGCTACGCGAGTCTGAGCGTGTGCTCGAACAGCGAGTCGAAGAGCGCACACGAGAGCTTGAGACCTTGCTGGAGGTCTCGCGAAACGTGGCGTCGAGGATTGAGCTCGAGCCGTTACTCGAGTCCGTGCTGGACCAGGTACGCGCGGTCGCGGACTACGATCGCGGAAGCGTGCAGGTGTTCGAAGACGGCGTGTTCACTGTGCGTGCCGTACGCGACTTTGGACACGGCGTCGACTACCAGACACAGATGCGCGTGGGGATGCGCCTTCCGATCCCTGGGGATCCTATCTGGAGCCAGTTTCTGGCGAATGAGCCGATCATCCTCAACGACGTCAATGAAGACTCACCGTTGGCGCGCACCTATCGGTCACGACTGCATAGCGACGTAGACCAGGCGACGATCCCGGACGGCTCGTTCCTGGCGATCCCGCTGATTTCTCAGGGCAGGATCGTCGGTAGCATCAGTGTCGGGCGTGACGAAACGAACTTCTATACCGCCGATCACGCGCGTCTTGCACGCGCGATCGCCAGTCAGGTGGCGATCGCCATCGAGAACGCACGCCTGTACGAGACGGCGCAGCAGCAGGCGCGAGAACTGAGCACGTTGCTCGAAGTGGCGCGCAACGTCTCGTCGAGTACGGAGTTCGAACCTCTGCTGGAGTTGGTGCTCGACCAGCTCAGCTTAATCGTCGACTATGACCGGGCCGTCGTGTGGGTCCACGAAGCCAACTCGCTCGTCATCCGCGCTGCGCGCGATCTCACCCGCACCGGCGACTATGTGACTTCGACACGCATTGGCGACCGGCTCGATGCTTCCAAAGAAGCGTTGCCGAGCTGGTTCACCGGCGATCAACCGGTGATCATCGACGACGTCTGCGCCGACACGCCGGAAGCGCGCGAATACCGTGCGCAACTGCGACCAGACCGCGCCTCTGATCCTCCACCGGGCTCGTACATGGGTATCCCGTTATTCGTGCAAGACCACGTGGTGGGGATGCTCGCGCTTGCGCGCGACCAGCCGGGTTACTACACCCCCGAGCACGCGCGTCTCGGGCGCGCAATTGGCAGCCAGATCGCTGTCGCTATCGACAATGTGCGCCTGTTCGAGGAGACACGCCGAGGCGCCCGCGAGACGGAGGCGCTCTTGCGCGCCGATCGCGAGTTGTTCGGCACCCTCAATCTCGACGAGGTGCTCCAGGCGCTCGTCGATGTCGCGGTAGACGTGCTGGGAGCGGACAAGAGCGTCGTCGTGCTTCATCAAGGGACAGTCGATGTCGTCAGGGCAGCGCGGAACCACGCTCCTGGCAACCTCGCGTTGTTCAACCAGGCGCTCGCGACCATGCCGCACGAGGAACCTCCGCCCGAAAACCAGACGCCGCAGGTCTACATCGATGCGGCCGCTGAGGCGCCGGAGTTCGTTCGGGCAGCGCTCACCCGTGAAGGAATCCGGTCGCACATCTCGGTACCCGTGAAAGATACGAAGCGCATGCTCGGTGTTTTCGGCGTGAGCTTCGTCGCTGAGCACGCCTTTACCGATGAGGAGCAGCGGTCGTACGTCGCTCTCGCTGATCGCGCCGCCGTGGCGATCCAGAACGCCGAGTTGTATGAGAAAGCCCAGCATGCGGCTTCGCTGGAAGAGCGCCAGCGGCTCGCGCGAGAGCTGCACGACTCGGTCTCGCAGGCGCTCTATGGCATCGCGCTCGGAGCACGGACGGCGCGCCTGCGCATTGACGAAGATCCGCCTCGGGCTGCCGAGCCGATCGACTACGTAACGTCACTCGCCGAAGCGGGCCTGGCGGAGATGCGCGCGCTGATCTTCGAATTACGTCCCGAGTCGCTTGAGAGCGAGGGACTGGTAGTTGCGATCGACAAGCTCGTGGCATCGGCGCGGGCGCGGCATCAGCTCGCCATCGACTTCGAGCCCATCAACGAGCCCGAGTGCAGGCTCGACGTGAAGGAAGCCTTGTATCGAATCACACAGGAAGCGCTCAACAACATTGCGAAACACGCCCAGGCGACGAAGGTGGAAGTCTGCCTCTCACTTGAAGACGGCGCCCTCGTGCTGACCATCGCCGACGACGGTCGCGGCTTCGATGCCTCGGCATCGTACCCCGGACACATCGGCCTCCTTTCGATGCCGGAGCGCGCGAAGAAAGTCGGCGGCGACCTCAGCATCACGAGCGCGCCCGGAAGCGGCACGCAGGTCGCCGCACGCGTGCCGCTGTAGCGCAACGGTGACTGGCGAACGCCGTCACGCGTCCGAACGCAAGGCGTCCAGTACAGCGCCCATCGATTTCGCCGACAGTGGCTGCCGTGCCGATAAGTTGGTCCGTACTGCGGCGCGCGATTCGCCTTCCGCTCTGTCGGCCCACACACCACAATCGAGCTGAGCTGGCGTAGAACTCGCGCGTGCCGGGAAAGCCACGGCTCGTGAACAGCGCTTCGTCCTTCCGGTCTGCACGCAGACGCGGTGTGCGCACAGCGGCAGCGACGTCGTAGGCGCTCGCGTCGTCGCCTTCAATCGCCTCAACGCGGCGTTGGGCGTCGCGGGCGGCAATTGCCGGAGCTTCGCAAGCAACGCCGAAACCAGCGTCGCGCCGGTCGCCGCGGCAGCTGCCTGCGAGCGAAGAGGGCCGATCGGCCCAAGCGTCGTGTCCCTTACGGCACTGCGCGCTACCACGTGTGCAATATACCGTTGCAGTAGCGGCAACAACGTGGCGCATACCCTTCCCATGCCGCAAAACAACATCGAAGGGCGCAGCATTCCGAAGGGAGTATCTACCGTGACTCGGGTCTTCGTCGCCATCGTATGTACCTTGTTGGCCGCCGTATGGACTGTGACGGCCGCGCACGCCCAGGAGCCGTCAGCGACCCCTGAGCCTACGGGCACGGCCACCGCAGCCGCGTCCCCATCCGCGGAGGCGAGTCCGACCTCCGGCGCCGCCTCGCCGACGCCATTCAACACACCGGAGCCGGGCGAACTCATCGCTCCCGCGCCGCAGCCGTCAGTCATCGCGCCGCAGACGGGATTCGGCGACGCGGGTGGTGGTGGCGACACGTGGCTCTGGGTTGGACTTGCCATCATCGGAGTTGTTGGCTTGATTGCGGGTTCCGCCGGGGTCGCCGCACGGTTCGCTTCCGTCAGGGCGCGTAACCGGTAACACACGCCGACCGCGACCGCACCACGATGCGCGACTGGGCTCGTTCCATCGCGCACGATGCGGTCGCGGTCGGACACCATCGCCAGCTCGCCCGCCAACGCTCCCAAACGCGGACGCCGCAGAGCCTATCTAGCCAGACAGCCATACAACGGCCACCATCGACCGGTCCTGGTGGTCGCCCGAAGGTGGGAGTCGAACCCACACGGGCCGTTACCGCGTTGTTGTGAGCTGTGCGCAGACTTCCGAGCGGGTGATTCGAGCGAGCAGTGAGGAGGAGGCAGCGAAACGCGCTGAAGAAGAATTTGAGCGGCCTTACGCCTACGTCGGAAGTTGTTCCCTCGAAGCCCCCTCGCGCAACGCCCAGACCATCAGCCGAACGAGCGGCGCTTCGTTCGCGACGGCAAAGGTCATCTGTCCCAGATGCCCTTCAACTCGCGGACCGCTTGTGAGTGACCATGTAGATCAGGTTGGCGTTCGAGAGGGCGGCGTCGTCGGCCGTTACTC
>DATBKN010000109.1:0-11096 GCA_036555845.1 Gemmatimonadaceae bacterium
CCGAACGCACCTAAGCGACTGGCTATGTCGCGCGTCGAAATCTCGAGCAACCGCTCGATCGAGAAGCGTTCGACGGCGAACGACCCCATCGTCGAACCGTAGACGACAGCGCGGCGCAGGTGAGCGTCGTCGAGATGACGCGTCTTCGTCAGATAGCCCATGAATCCACCCGCGAATGCGTCGCCGGCGCCCGTGGGGTCGAAGACGTCCTCGAGGGGATATGCCGGCGCGAAGAAGATCGACTCGCGCGTGAACATGAATGCGCCGTGCTCGCCTTTCTTGATGATTACGTGACCCGGTCCGCGCTCCATGATCCAGCGCGCTGCTTTGACGAGGTTCGCGCATTCGGTGAGTTGGCGCGCCTCGGCGTCGTTGAGCAGCAGGATGTTCACGTGCGGGAGCAGAGCCATCAGATCGCTGCGCCTGCTCTCGATCCAAAAATTCATAGTGTCGCAAGCGACGAGCTTTGGCTGCTCTACCTGGCGCAGCACCTCGAGCTGCAAACGCGGATCGATGTTGGCAAGGAAGACGTACGGTGTCTTCTTGAACTGCGGCGGAATTTTCGGACGGAAGTGCGAAAAAACCCCGAGCCGCGTTTCCAGTGTTTCTGCTGTGTTGAGGTCGTGACGATAGCGGCCGCGCCAACGGAACGACTCGCCTTCCATGCGCTCGACTCCCGTCAGGTCGACGCCGCGCCCAGCGAGAATCTGCAACTTGTCGATCGGATAGTCATCACCGACAACGCCGACGAGGTGCACGGAAGTGAAGTGGCTCGCCGACGCCGAGAAGAATGTGCCCGACCCGCCTAACGCCTCTTCGGCCTTGCCGAACGGCGTCTCGACCGAGTCGAGTGCAACGGAACCGACGACGAGGACGCTCATTACATGCGCTCCGGCGCGTTGATGCCAAGGATGGCGAGCCCATTCTGCAACACGAGGCGCGCCGCGGCCGCGAGCACGAGGCGCGCGTCGCGAAGCTCGGGAGCTTCGCCTAACACGTGATGTTTATGGTACCACAGGTGCGTGAGCCGCGCCGTCTCCAGCAGATACGACGCGATGCGGTGCGGCTCCAATGCCTCCGCCGCGCCGGCGACGAGCTTTGGAAAATCGAGCAGCGCCTTGATCAGTTCGCGCTCGGCATCTTCCCGCAGCAGTGAAAGGTCGATCCCGGCTGAGTTGAGCGATGCAGGATCGATCTCTCCGACGCGGAAGATCCCGCACATGCGCGCGTGCGCCATCTGGATGTAGTAGACCGGATTCTCTTCGGACTGCGCGCGCGCGAGATCGACATCGAAGACGAGCTGCGAGTCGGCCTTGCGCATGAGAAAGAAGTAGCGCACGGCGTCGCGTCCAACTTCGTCAACGAGATCGCGCACAGTCACGTAGCTGCCGGCGCGCTTGGAGATCTTCACCTCCTCGCCGCCGCGCATCACGGTGACCATCTGGTGCAGCTCGTACTCGGGATATCCTTTCGGGATGTCCATACCTAACGCCTGAAGTCCGGCGCGCACACGCGTGACGGTACCATGATGGTCGGCTCCCTGCACATTGATGGCTCGGTGGAACCCGCGCTTCCACTTGGTGACGTGGTAGGCGACGTCCGGAACGAAGTACGTGTACGTGCCATCGGACTTCCGCATGACGCGGTCCTTGTCATCACCGTAATCCGTTGTGCGCAGCCACAGGGCGCCGTCATCCTCGAACGTGTGACCGGCGCTCACGAGGAGCCGCACCGTATCGTCCACGTACCCGTCGGTGTAGAGCGAGGATTCGAGAAAGTAGGTGTCGAACTTCACGCCGAACGCCTGCATGTCGAGGTCCTGCTCACGGCGTAGGGCAGCCACGGCGTGTCGTCTGATCGCGTCCAGATCGTCTCCGTGTGCGTCGGCGGGGTGCTCGGCAACGTACGACTGCGCGATATCGCGAATGTACTCGCCGTGATAGCCCCCCTCGGGAATCTCCAGAGCGCCGGTGTGCGGTTCGCGAATGCGCGCCTGAACGCTGAGCGCGAGGTTGCGCATCTGGACACCGCCGTCGTTGTAATAGAACTCACGCGACACCTTCCAGCCGTTCCACTCGAGGAGAGTGGCGATGGCATCGCCTAACGCGGCTTGGCGGCCGTGGCCCACGTGCAGCGGCCCCGTGGGGTTCGCCGAGACGAATTCTACGTTGACAGTCTCGCCCTTCCCCGTATCGGAGCGCCCATAGTCGACACCTTTGCTGAGAATGTCGGGCAAGCCACCCGCAACCGCTGTGGCAGTTAGGCGGAAGTTTATGAAGCCCGCGCCGGCCACCTCAGCCTGCACGCCAGCCTCTTTAAGTACAGGACGACTCTCAAGATCCTTGATCAAATCGTCCGCAATCTTTCGCGGCTTTTGGTGGAGCGTTTTGGCGAGAGTCATGGCGAGGTTCGTCGCCCAATCGCCGAAGGCGGGATCACGCGGCCGCTCGAGCTGCACGGATACCGACGGCGGCGCGCCTAACAACTCCGCGCTGCGTGCCAACTCGGCGCGGATCAATTCGTCGGGAGCTGTCACTCGCCGGAATTCGGTTTCTTGGCCGGCTTTGCGTCCGGAGCCGGTGGCTTCGCCTCCCCGGACGAAACGGATGAATCCTTGCTCTCCGACTTGGATTCGTTCTTCGCCGCGCGGTCGCGCTCGCTCTTCTTCCCGTCC
Source organism: Gemmatimonadaceae bacterium (assembly GCA_036555845.1). Lineage (GTDB taxonomy): Bacteria > Gemmatimonadota > Gemmatimonadetes > Gemmatimonadales > Gemmatimonadaceae > DASYRX01. Next base: position 2,675 of record DATBKN010000109.1, read on the forward strand.
TTGCCGTAGTCCGTGATGTAGAAGCCGGAGCCCTTGAACAGCAAGCCCGCGCCGCCAGACACGAGGCGCTGGGCGTCGCGACCACACGTCGGGCAAGGCATCACTTCCTTGGAGCCGCCGATGGTGGAGAAGAAATGCTCGAATTCGTGCCCTTCGGGGCAACGGTATTCGTAGGTGGGCATGCAGATTAGATGAGGAAGTGCGTCACGCGACGGAAGTTATTCGCTTTAGCTCCCGAGCACAGTCCAGCCAAGTGAGCGCGCAGTCTGGGCTTGGCGCAGATCAAAGGTGACGATAGGAAGAATGCCACCCCCCACGGCGCGAGCCGCGCCGAGGTGCAGCGCATCGAGCGTGCGTGCCCCGGTTGTTTCGGCAATGTCGGCCGCAGCGTCGCAAACGTCGGCCGTCAACTCGACTATGTCGACACCACGCCAGTCCCGGTCGAATTGCTCTCGCGCACCTCGCAAGGCAGCGCCACTCAGCGTGCGAGCGAGTGTGCGGCGCACTTCGACCTGCGCGTGGCGGGCAGTGATCCACGCCTCGTCGGCCGCGAGAAGTTGCGCTGCGGCTTCACTATCGCGCTCCTCGAGATACAGCTTTACGAGCGCACTGGAGTCGACGTACAGACTCATTCGCCGCGATCCTCTCTCAGGATCTCAGCGCTCGGCCGTTGTGGTGCGAAGCGACGGCGTATCTGCAGCCGCTTTGCTTGCGCGGGACGAATCCAGCCAGCGGCAATTCCCTCCTCCAGTCGGAGCTTCCCGGGCAGGGGCGCGAGCATTGCCTTGGGACGTCCGCGCTCCGTCACGCGAATTACTTCTCCGCGCGCCGCGCGGTCGATGAACTCGGAGAGTCGCGCCTTGAGCTCACGTATCCCGACGTCCGCCATGTGACTACATTACCATGCATTGTAGTCACAGTCAATTGGCTGTTCGCGTGGGAGGCGCGTGGGTGTGCGCCTAGGCGGTGGGCCGATAGCGGCCCCACACGCCCTCGAGCGCGCTGGATATTTCACCGACCGTCGCGCGGGCGCGCACGGCCTGCATGATGCGCGGCATCATCGGCGGCCTGGCGGATCCTTCGGTCGCGTACGGGCGGGCATCGTGGGCGAGGGCTGCGAGAGCCTCACGCGCGCGCGTCTCATCGCGAGCTTGCCGGAGCGCGCGCACGCGCGACGCCTGAGCTGCCTCCAGTAGCGAGTAATCGGGACCCGGTAGAAGCGGCGTCTCTGCGTCCTCCACAAAGCGGTTCACGCCGACGATCACCGTATCGCCACTCTCGACGCGCAACTGGTGCGCGTACGCGCTCTTGGCGATCTCGTTCTGGAAATACCCCGCGGCGATGGCCTTCGCGGCGCCACCTAACGAGTCGACGTGCTCGATCAATTGACGCGCGCGTTTCTCCAGCTCGTCGGTGAGGGCTTCGACGTAGTAACTTCCTGCCAGCGGATCGACAGTATTGGCGATGCCCGATTCGTATGCGACGATCTGCTGCGTGCGCAGCGCGAGCGTGGCGGCATCGGCTGTCGGCAGTGAGAGCGCCTCGTCATACGAATTGGTGTGCAGCGACTGCGTGCCACCTAACGTGGCGGCCAGGGCCTGTATCGCCACACGCACGACGTTGTTGAGCGGTTGCTGCGCCGTGAGCGTGACACCGCCCGTTTGCGTGTGGAATCGCAGACGGCTGCTCGCATCGTTGGCGCCAAAGCGCTCGCGCACGAGTCGGGCGTAGAGCCGCCGCGCCGCGCGGAACTTGGCGACTTCCTCGAACAAGTCGTTATGCGCGGCGAAGAAAAACGAGAGCCGCGGCGCGATTGTGTCGATGGCGAGTCCGGCGTCGACCGCACGGCGAATGTATTCCATGGCGTTCGAGAGCGTGAACGCCACTTCCTGCACCGCCGTCGCTCCGGCCTCGCGGATGTGGTAACCCGAGATAGAGATCGGATTCCAGTTCGGCACGTCCTGCGCGCAGAAGCGAAAGACATCGGTCACGAGAGCGAGGCTGGGCCCCGGCGGATAGATGTACGTCCCGCGCGCGATGTACTCCTTGAGGATGTCGTTCTGGATCGTCCCGCTCAGCTTGGTCGCGGCGATCCCGCGCTCCTCGGCAACGACGATGTACATCGCCAGCAGCGTCGCCGCCGTGGCGTTGATCGTCATGGATGTGCTGACGCGATCGAGTGGGAGATCGGCAAGCAGCGTGTGCATATCATCGACCGAGTCGATCGCGACGCCGACGCGGCCGACTTCGCCTAACGCGCGCGCATCATCCGAGTCGATCCCCATCTGCGTGGGAAGATCGAAGGCCACCGAGAGGCCGGTCTGCCCCGCGTCGAGCAGATGCTTGAAGCGCGCGTTGGTTTCGGCCGCGGTGCCGAATCCGGCGTACTGCCGCATCGTCCACAGGCGCCCGCGGTACATCGTGGGCTGTACGCCGCGCGTGAACGGAAATGCGCCCGGCAGCTCGACATCGCGGGCGGGATTTTCGTCAGCATTCCCCGAGTAAACGGTCTTTAGCGGGATTCCCGATGGGGTTGCCCGAGCGTCGTCACCGGTGGCCATGTCCTGAAAATACTCCACCGCGGACGAACGCGGACAAACGCTGACACTAGTTGGAGTTAACCGTACTCGATTCTTGCGAACACCACCGCGATCGGTGTCCACACGATTTCAAGTCAAGGTTGGTCCGCGTTCGTCCGCGGTGAAAGCTCTTTGCGGCGCGTTAGGTCCCAACAACAGCTGGCTGGCTCGCGAGCAGCTCGCGCGCCGTATCTACGGCGTCCTTGCTGCCGATGTACAGCGGCGAACGCTGATGCAGCTCGTGCGGCTGGATCTCGAGTATGTCGCGCGTCCCGTCGATCGCCGCCCCGCCGGCCTGCTGGATGATGAACGCCAGCGGATTGCACTCATAGAGCAGCCGCAGCTTGCCTTTGGGCGACAGCGAGTTGTCCGGATAGCAAAAGATGCCGCCGCCTAACAAGTTGCGGTGGAAATCGGCGACGAGCGAGCCGACGTAGCGTACGTTGAGCGGCTTCTGCTGACCGTCCAGCCCACGGTAGCGGCGCATCAGCGCGCGCACCGACTCGTGCCAGTTCCCTTCGTAGGAATCGTTCACCGAGAGATAGCGGCCCTTCGCCGGAACCTTGATGTCCGGGTGCGACAGGAGGAACTCGCCTAACAAGGGATCCAGCGTGAAGCCGTGCACGCCCTGCCCCGTGGTGTACACGAGCATCGTGCTCGAGCCGTAGATCACATAGCCCGCCGCAACCTGACGCCGTCCGGGCTGCAGCATGTCCTCCATCTCACCGCGCACGCCGCGCGTGATCTTGCGCATCACCGAAAAAATCGTCCCAACCGGCACGTTCACGTCGATGTTCGACGAACCGTCCAGCGGATCGAAGAGCAATACGTACTTTCCGCACTTGAAGCCATCGGGAATCGGGATGACGTCCGGCTCTTCTTCCGACGCCATCGCCGCGAGACGTCCGCCATGGTCCATCGCCTTGATGATCGTTTCGTTGGCGAAGACGTCGAGCTTCTCCTGCGCCTCCCCCTGCACGTTATCGCTCCCCGCTCGGCCGAGTATGTCGACGAGGCCAGCCATGCGGACTTTGTTCGCGATGATTTTTGCGGCGAGCGCTATGTCGTAGAGAATTCCTGACAGCTCGCCAGTCGCCTCTGGGAAGAGGCGCTCCTGCTCGATGATGTACCGCTCGATCGTGACGACGGATGTTGCTGTGTGCTTGACCAAGGGCCGGCGCTCGTTCGCGAGTGGAGTAAGGTGTGGCCCGGGCGCGACGCCGGGCAAGCGTAGGCCGGGAAAAGCGCACGGGGCGTGCCAAGTTGGCCACGCCCCGCCTGGAGACAAGACGATCGAACTTACGCGATGACTACGGCGCAGTCACACACGAAAAATACCCTTCTTGTATGCCGGAGTTGGGTACGGTGACGTTGCTCTGGCCATACGGGTAGCCTGAGAACAAGTCGAACGAACAGTTGTACTTGTCGCCGTTAGACAATTCCTGCAGCCCGCTCGCAAATGCCTGTAGCCGAAAACTCCTGGTGAGCGTGTTGCTGGCCACAGTGACGTATTTGGTGTTTGCTGAGACCTGCGTTAGGTACTCCTCGCCCTCGTCATGTATGGCGTAAACGTTGATCCATCCACCGTTATACGGAGTCGGAAAGTTCGTCGCGCACACTATTCCAATGTTGTGTGTGACTGGTTGGTATTGTCCTGTGCTGTCGCGATGCGTGTGGTTTAGGGTCAGTGTTTGGCAGTTCGAAGTGGTGACACTCCAGAACTGACCGTTGCGACTGGTATGACCGATTACCTGGATCGACGTGGGTGACGTACTTTCGGATCGCCGTACGGATTGCACGTCGAAATTGTTAGGCAACTGCGGACCGGGCATATCCGGGGCAGAGCACGCGGCGAGCACGGCAGTGAACGCGACTAAGTGAGCGTATTTCACGATGCTAACCTCTGAGATGAGACGGCCCCTGCACCCTAGAGCGCGCGAACTCTCATGTCTGTGAGGCATCGTGCATGAGCTCGACCTCGCCGCGTCGGGCTCGTTAGGCACCCTCAGCTATTCCCTGGGTGGCAAGCTCGCTGTCAACGTGATGGATATGAAGAGGGGCGTGCTGTTAGGCACGCCCCTCTTCACAGCGAACTCGTACGTGCGCTACTTGAAGTTGGGGTTGTTATCCGTCTCGTTGATCGGAACCGGATAGCACGTCCCGTTGCTGATTGCCGAGAAGCCAGGTTTGAAGTACGGCGCGCCTGGGATCGGCATGTTCGTCACGTTGGTAGGCAGCCTCCGGAAATCACCCAAGCGCCTACCTTCGAGGTAAAAGTCGAGTGCTTTCTGGTCCAATAGCTCTGTGAGGACGCTATTCGCATCGGTCGGACCTGAGTACGCCGGCAGGCCATTCGCGGTGCGGCGTGCGTTGATGAGCGCGGTCTGCTCCGGTACGCCCTGCGTCTCGGCCTTGATGTAGTCGGCCTCGAGCTTCGAAGCGACACGAATAGGCGCCGTAAAGCTCGGATACTTGTCCTGAATGTAAAACGGACCGGTCGATGCATCCTGCGGCGTCAACGTATGCTGTCCGGGCGCCTTGTACTTGATGCGCGGATCGGCGACGCGATAAGCCGGCGCAATGGAGATGGATCCGCGATCGAGCGTAAACTGCCAGAGCCGATTGCCCAACCGATTTCTCTGGGCCAGATCATCGACATAGTTGAAGCTGAACGTGAAATTCGCCGGAACAGCGTCCGCATCGGTGGCTGCCTCGGCCTTGCGACCGGCCTGCAAATGCGCGCGCGCCCGGCCAGCACGTGCGATGTTGGCGATGAGAATACCGTCGCCGGTGCCGTTCGCCGTCCCGACCGTGATAGCTGTCGTGAGGTACGCGACAGCCGAGTCGAGCAGTTGCGCCGTCGTTAGGCGTGCGCCAGGCTCGGTGCCTTGTGCGATCGTGCCTTCACAAAAATCCATTGCCATGTGGAGCGCCGAATACCCAGCCCAGACTGCGGCGCGCGCCACGGCGATGTTTGACGCCTTGTTGGGCAAATCGAGCTGTAGCACAGTACGGCTCGACGCAAGCGCGAGCGTGATGTTCGTCCACACGTCACCGTTGAGCGAGGTGTTCTGCGCCAACACTTCACGCCGTCCAAACTCGTTGCGCGTCGGGAATGTCTCGGCCACGAGCGCCTCTCCCGAGAACCACGAGCTGTACATGATCATCCACCCGTACGCCGCGGCGAAGTTCTGTTGCGCCGACAGCGCAAAGGTTGCTGCATCCTGCGACGGATCGAGCGTCGACGCATCGATCACGTTTGGATTCTCTACTTCCAGGAAATCACTGCAGGCGAACGCGCTCGCGAGGAGCGCGGCGCCGAAGAGGCGCGGTAACGCGCGTCTTATCGTCGTCATGGAATCCTCGCTCGGTTAGAAGTTGAAGTTCACGCGCAGCACGGCTCGCCGCGGGTTTGGTTGCGTTAGGAAATCAGTGCGAGTGAAATCGGTCCCCGCCGAGGAGAGCAGCTCGGGATCGGCCCCTTCGTAGTCAGTCCAGATCGCTAGATTCTGCAGCCCGAGGCTGACGGTCATGCCATTGACCCGCCGCAAGCTCCTGAGCCAGGCGTCGGGCACGTTCAGTGAAACGGCGACTTCGCGCAGCCTGATGAAATCGCCCGGCTGCACATACGCATCGCGAACTTCGTTCACGGTTGTCGCGGCGCCGTTTTCTTGCACGAACGCGGGCTGCCCGGCTGTCGGATTGCCATAGCGTCTCAGCCGCTCGCGCCGCGAAAGTACCGTCGTGTCCAAGCGACGATTCGACGTGACGACCTGCGTCTCGCGGAAGAAGTCCGTGAGGTTGTAAACCCCGAAATCCTGTTTCGTATCCAGCATCGCACTGACGCGGACATTTCGGAACAGCGTGACGTTCGAGCTGAGATTGCCCTCGAACGTCGGGAGATAGTTACGATACGCTTCGAGCGTGTCGGCGACCGTGACGACTCCCGTTGCCTCGTTGATGTTGCGTATGCGCTTGCTGACGAAGACGCCGAGCTGCTCTCCAGGGGTGAACCGGTTGAGCGTGTTGAACGCAGCCACGCCGCCAAGATCCACCAGTTTGTTGTCGAGCGTATTGAACCCGACCCGAGCATCCCACGCGAACTTGGTGCCGCGAATCAGCTGCGAGTTTAGTGCAACTTCAAAACCTGTGTTGCTCACTTCGCCGATATTGACGAACGGATTCTGCTGGAAGCCTAACGAGGGCGCCAGCGGCCGCTGCAGCAGCACGTCCGTTGACGTCTTGTCGAAGTAGGTGACTTCCAGGTTCATGCGCTCGTTCCAGAACGTGGCGTCGAAACCGACCTCATACTCGGTGCCGCGCTCCGGCTTGAGTGAATCATTGCCTGGATTGAGTGGAATCGCTCCCGCACCGACTGATGTTGCGCCGCCCTGCGTAATCGCGTACGGCGATGCCTGGAAGGTCTGAAGAGAGGCCCCAGGATTCGGCGAGCGCCCGGTCTGCCCCCACGCCGCACGAAGGCGCAGCGAACCGATGAGGTTCGAGAGCCCTGTGAAGAACGGCTCCTCGGAGACAACCCACGAGCCGCCGATCTTCGGGAGGAAGAACGCTTCAGAATTCTCGCCGAATGACGAATTCTTGTCGACTCTGAGTCCTAGTTGAATGAAGCGGCGATTGAGATGACCGAGCTGCAACTGACCCAGATAGCCAACGGAGCGCTGGAAGGTGCGAGTCTGTCCTCCAGTCCTCGTAGCTGCGGACGTTACCGAATTGTTCGCGTTCGTGGCGAAGCCCTGGCCGTTCGCGAACGTGTTGTCGTTACGGTTGCTCGTGAGCTGCGCGCCTAACGAGACGTTGGCTTCCCATTGCGCGTCGGCCCCGAACTCGCGCCGCAGGTTGCCGAGATAGTCGAGCGTGAACTGGTCGACGCCAATGCGCGTCTGCGTATTGTTGCCGGTATTGACCGCGCCCTGATACGATCCTTCCGCATTCCGTGGGAAGAAGCGGGTAATCTCGTTGCGCAGGAGGTCCGCCCCTACGGTGAATCGATTCGTGAACCACGCCTTTGGAACGTAGTTGGCGGTCACGTTTGCCAGCGTGCGGTAATTCTGCACTTCGTTTTGCAGCGCTGTGATCGCCTTGACCTGGCGCGCAAAGCCGAACCAGCCGTCGTTGCCTAACGCGCCATCGTCACGGCGAGACAGCGGCGTGCCTAGCAGCCCACCGCCCAGGAAGCCGTAGACGTTATTGTCGTTGTCCGGCAGCTGCGTCTGGTCCTTCGTCAACCCCAAGCCGGCATCAATCGTCAGGCGCGAATCCGGAAGGAAGTTGAAGTTCGAGCGGTATGCCTGACGCTGGAATTCGTTGTTCGGCAGATTGCCCAGCGTGCGCTGGTTGTTGAGCGACAGGAAATAGCCATACGCTTGCCCGCCACCGCGCCCCGTCCACGCAAAATTGGTCTCGCTCCCATCCTGGAAGGCGCCTTCGCGAACCAGCGGATTATCACTAACGAGCGTCCCGACGGCCTGTCCGCGGCACAGCGGGTTGAAGCTCGTGGCGGCCACGAGCGCCGCGGTACACCTGCCATAATTGGTCGGCGGCGTCCAGTCTTGACGCGATATTCCGTAGTCCACTTGCAGCGTTTGGCCGAATGAGCTGGTGCCAGCGCGACCTTTCTTCGTGATAATTTGAATGACGCCAGCCGACGCGTCTGCGCCATAAAGCGTCGCTGCAGCCGGACCCTTCACGACTTCGATCGACTCGATCTCGTCGGGATTCAACGAATTGAGCAGGTCCGTCGTTTGACCGCCGATGCCGGGTGACATGGCGTTCCCCTGCGCCGTGAAGAACTTCACCCCGTCGACGAAGATCAGCGGCTCGTT
>DATBKN010000110.1:0-3651 GCA_036555845.1 Gemmatimonadaceae bacterium
CCGATGTCGCCCTGATGGAAGGCCGTTTCGAGCCACGTTTGCAAATCGGCGAACTGCAGTCTTTGGAGCTTCAGCTCCGAGTAGCGCTCGTCACGCGACAGACGTTGGCGCCGCTCACGAATGTTGGCTGAATCTTCCTCGCGAATCGTTAGGCAGAAGAAGAGCCGCTCGCGCTGGCATTGATCGAGCACGAATTCCAGCGCATCCCACGTCGACGCGTCGGCCCATTGCATGTCTTCGAGTACGATGAGCAGCGGCAGCACCGAGCTGGCCAGCCGGAGAAATTCGGCGATTTCTGCCAGCAGCGCATAACGATTACCTAGCTCGCCTTTCGCCGCGCTCGCACCCGACGGATTCTGCGCCATCGACGGAACGATGCGGGTGAGCTCGCGCCACTCGCGCGCGGGGACGAGCCCGGTCGCCAGAATGCCGTCGATGAGTTCGCCCCAGGCGCCGTACGGCGGCTTGACGTCTGCCTCGAGCGATCGCCCGGCGACCATGGCGCCGTTACGAAGCCGGACTTCGGGACGCAGCTGGCGCACGAGGGTCGACTTGCCGATTCCGGCTTCGCCCGTGATGGCGAAAATGCTTGGGTTGCCGGAAAAGGAGGTATCGATCGCACGGATCAGCCGGCGAAGATCGTCAACCCGGCCGACGAAGCGCTCGAGCTGGAGTGAAGGTACCTGTTCGTCATTCTTCGACGTACGCGCGTTGGCGAATGCATTGCGTCCCGCTCGTTTCGCTTCATAGAGCGCGCGGTCGGCCTCGGCAAAGAGATCTTCGATCAGGCGAGCATCGTCCGGCGCGGTGGCGATGCCGATGGAGAGCGTGACGCCGACGCTGGCCCCCTGCGTGCCGCGCACCGCCAGGCGGTCGTTCTCCACGACGCGCCGCAGACGATCGGCGATGCGCACCGCCTTCTCGTTAGGTGTGTCCGGAAGAACGACGACGAACTCGTCGCCCGCGTAGCGTCCCAGGACGTCGCCTTCACGCAGCACGGTCCGAATGCGAGCAGCGACTCCGCGCAGCACTTCATCACCCTGGAGGTGGCCGAACGTGTCGTTGACCAGCTTGAAATGGTCGACGTCGAGGACGAGCAGCGAGACCGGATGCGCCCCGAGATTGCCTGCCAGAAGCTCCTGCGCCACCGCGAACAGCGCGCCACGGCGCAGCGCGCGCGTCAGCTCGTCCTGCGAACCGGCAGCTTCATCCGCCGGCGCCGTGACGCGAGCGGCCGCCGAGGCCCTGTCGCGCGCGGGCGGTGGAGCAGCGCGCGTCATCTCTTCGAACAGCGCAAACAATGTCGGATCGAATTGGCGACCGACGTCGCGTTGCATCGACCGCATCGCTTCCCAGTGCCCGAGCGCCGGTTTGTAGCTCCGCTCCGATGTCAACGCGTCGTACGCATCCGCGATGCATACGATGCGCGCCCAGAGCGGGATGCGTTCTTGCGCCAGGCCGTCGGGATAGCCGCTCCCATCCCAGTTCTCGTGATGTGACCTAACGACTGGTACGATGTCGAGCGGAAACTCGATGTCCCGCAGCATATCCACGCCCGCGATCGTGTGCTGGCGCATCAGCGCCCACTCGTCAGGCGAAAGCTTGTCGGGTTTGTTGAGAATATCCGGCGGGATCACGATCTTGCCCACGTCGTGCAGCAGCGCGCCCACGCGCAACCAGAACATCGATCGTTCATCGACACCACTGTGCTGCGCGAGCGTGCACGCGAGGTCCGCGACGCGCTGACAGTGACCCAGAGTGTACTCGTCAGTTTCTTCGATCGATTCACCCCAGCGCTGGACGACGTCGAGAAACTCCTTTTCGAGGCGCCGCGACTCGTGATTGACGGCGGTCACAGCGTGCTGTGCACGCAACTGCGCGTAGAGTTGGTGTGCTCGATTCAGCGAAAGCAGGAGGTCGCGGTTACGCCCCTGGCGGCGAAAGAGCTCGGCCCTTTCGTGCGCGATCTGCGCCTGAAGCAGCACGTCGTGGCGGCGGCGCGCCCCTTCTTCCGCCCTGGCAAAATGCTGCTCTGCCTCCGAGTAATGCGCGGCCTCGCGCTCGATGATGCCATAGATCTTGTACGCCTCGGCGTCTGCATGCTCGTCCCCGGCGTTCGACGCGCGCTGCATCGCGCGATCACATGCCTCGCGAGCGCGCGGAAACTCTCCGCGACGAACCCACATCTCCGCGACGTTCACGTCGATCATGGTGGCGCCGCTCAGCTCGCCGAGGGCCGTGGCGATATGAAGGGCCTCGTCGTACGCGCGTTCCGCCTCGTCCCATTTCTTCTGCTCGGTGTACAGGCGTCCGAGGTTGTTCTGCACGATGTACACGTCGCGGGGCAGACCTAACGAGCGGTACCCGTTCAGGCTCGTTCGGTAGTACTGCATGGCGTTCGTGAAATCGCCGCGCACGTTGGCGACGACGCCCATGTTCTGCGCCGCCATCGCGGCGAGGCGCGTATCGGAGACACGCAGCGCGATGTCGAGCGCCTGGCGGTACAACGCCTGGGCAGCGTCCAGTTCGCCGCGCTGCCAGTGGATGATGCCACGGACATTGATCGCGTGCCCGATCGCGGACTCGTCAGCGTGAGCCTCGGCGATCGCCTCCGCAGCCGTTAGGCAGTCGAACGCCTCGTCGTACTGAGCGTCTACTTGCCAGCAGCGCGCAATGGACCGGACGAGACGCGAGGGCGAGGTATCGTTCGCCTCACGCAAGCGCCACAGCGCCGCCTCGAAGTAGTCGCGGGCAGCGTTTCTTTGTCCACGTTTTTGGGCTTCGTGAGCTCGATCGACCAGTTCTTGCCATGGCAAGCCGTCGAACGAGCGCATTCGATCCAAGCTCAATTCCGCCGCCTTTAGGAGGGTACCGCCCGGCCTCACAAAGACGATCCGGAGGGGGCCGAGTATCGGACGCCGGGTTACTCGAAAGGCGCCGCAAGCGTCGGTTTTCGCCTCTCAACGGACGACAAGATGCGACATACGTTTGCTCGCCCCCGCGTCTCGCTGCTCGCCGCAATCGTTTTGCTCGTGGCGGGCTGTCAGCCCAAAGCCAACGGTCTGGCCGACGGCAGCGGGTCGGTAATCATCGCTACCGGCGCCGACGCTGATTATCTCGTGCCGCCGATCGTGCGCGGCATCACGGGGAAGCAGATCATCGATCAGATCTTCGATTACCTCGCCGACCCACCGGCGACCCTCAACACCGTTGGCGACGTCGGGTTCACTCCCCGCCTGGCGCGGAGCTGGACATGGAGCAAAGACTCCCTTGCCATCACGTTCGCGCTCGACCCGCGCGCTCGTTGGCACGACGGCCGCCCGGTCAGGGCTGGCGACGTCCGCTTCACATTCGAGGTGCTGAAGGACGCCCGCACGGCGTCGCCCCTCGCCACCTACCTCAAGTCCGTGGATTCGATCTCGGTCACGGATTCGCTGACGGCGACCGCGTGGTTCAACAGACGAAGCCCGGAGCAGTTCTTCGATCTTGTCTACAATGTCGCCGTCCTGCCCGAACACCTGCTGGCGACGGTTCCGAGGGACCGGCTGGCCGAATCGCCGTTCGCCCAGCAGCCAATCGGGAGCGGGCGGTACCGATTCAGCTCGTGGCAGCGTGGCTCACTTGTTGAGCTGGACGCCGACACCGCGAACT
>DATBKN010000111.1:0-4481 GCA_036555845.1 Gemmatimonadaceae bacterium
CACTGCTCCCGACGGAAGGCGATCAGGCCGCGTTAGGCACGTCGCCGCAGGAACCGGTCATCCCTGCCGACCCAACAAAGGCCCCTGGCCCGCCGACGAGCGCTTCCAGCGCGCGCTCGCCGTTCGTGCAGATGGCGCGCACCCCGACCGGTGTCACCGCCGGCTCATCGCTCGCGCCGATCCACCTGATGAACGGAACGGTGACGCCGAGCGATCTGCACTTCGAGCGGCATCACGCCGGCGTCGCGATGATCGATCCGGCTCGCTATAAGCTGATGGTGCATGGCCTTGTGGATAAGCCGCTCGTCTTCACTCTGGATGAGCTCAAGTCGTTCCCATCCGTGACGCGCGTTTACTTCCTGGAGTGCTCCGGCAACGGGCGGGCAGCGTTCGCCGCGCCAAAACCGGAGCTGACGCCGCAGCTGATCGACGGCTTGTTAGGCAACGCCGAGTGGACCGGCGTCCCGGTTCGCACGGTGCTGCGCGAGGTCGGAGTCCAGAGCGCTGCCTCATGGGCGCTCGCGGAAGGCGGCGACGCAGCCTTGCTGTCGCGCAGCATCCCCCTCGAGAAGCTCATGGACGATTCGCTCTTCGTGTACGCGATGAACGGCGAGCCGCTGCGTCCAGCATCCGGTTATCCCGTGCGGCTGCTGAACCCCGGCTGGGAAGGAAACACGTGCGTCAAATGGCTGCGCCGGCTCGAGCTCATCTCGCAGCCGAACATGTCGCGCGACGAAACATCCAAGTACACCGACCCACTGCCTAACGACACCGCGCGGCAGTTCAGCTTCGTCATGGATGCCAAGTCCACCATCACGTACCCAACGTACCCTGTGCAGCTCACGCGGCGCGGTTGGATCGAAATCCGCGGGCTCGCATGGAGCGGACGCGCACGCATCGCTGCGGTGGACGTGAGCACCGACGGCGGCCGCACCTGGACCGCGGCCAGGCTGCAGGAGCCGGTGCTGGACAAGGCGGTCGTGCGTTTCACGCACAGCTTTCAATGGAACGGCGAGCGGACGACGATCGTGAGCCGCGCCGTAGACGCAACGGGCTACGTGCAGCCGACGCTGGCGGAGTACCGGCAGGTGCGCGGCAGCGGCACGGCTTACCACTACAACCACCAGCGTCTGTGGACCGTGCACGGCGATGGCCGCGTGGTCTATGAGGTGGGGTCGTGAGCCGCGTGTTCGCACGACTCACGTTAGGCGCGAGTGTTCTACTCGCGTGCAGTGGTCGCGCTGGCAGCTCGGCCGATTCCAGCGCCGCGCGGCGCGGCTCCGTCTCGCCGGCAGCCGCGGAACCCGCAACCTACGCGCTCGGCCGAGCTCCCGAATTGCAGGAGATCGCTGGCTGGGATCTGGACGTGAACCCAGACGGTGTCGGACTGCCGTCCGGCCGCGCGACGGCGGTCGAAGGTGCCAGAGTGTATGCGGCGAAGTGCATGATTTGTCATGGGGCCAAGGGCGAAGGCGTCGCTGCGAACCCGCCGATCGTCGGACGCGAGCCGCGCGACGGCTTCGGCTTCGGGCGCGATCCGGCACTGGTCAAAACGGTCGGGAATTACTGGCCCTTTGCGACAACGGTGTACGACTACGTCCGCCGCGCGATGCCGCAGGACAAGCCCGGTTCGCTCACGCCTAACGAGCTCTACGCTGTTACGGCGTGGATCTTGGCCGAAAACGGGATCATCGCGCGAGATTTCGTGGTCGATTCGCTCTCCCTCCCGAAGGTTAAGATGCCGGCGCGCGACCGTTTTGTTCGCGACGATCGGCTGACGACGCCCAGCTTCAAATAGTCGTATCGCTCGGCCCGCGGAGCGGGCACGACGTTTGCGCGCCTACGAAGTGATTGCCGCGCTCTGCGCGCGGCCAACTTGTGGTTGAGTGCGCCAGCAGGAGCTGACTATGGCTGAATGCGCGTGGTGTCATAACGAATATGACAAGACGTTCACCGTGACCTACGGCGAACAGACGTACGTCTTCGACTCGGTTGAGTGCGCTATCACGATGCTCGCGCCGACGTGCGCGCATTGCGGCTGTCGCATTATCGGACACGGTGACGAGGTAGACGGCCGTTTCTATTGCTGCGCCTCATGCGCGCGGGCAGCCGAACCGGTCGACATGCACGATCGCGCGACGGCAGCGTCTACGCGCTAGCGTCGTTCGAGAGCCGACGGGTCCGGCATCCGCCGGCTTTCTCACACAGGAGCATATCAATGCGATACCAGGCTCTGATGACGGCTTTCACGTTGTCGTTAGGCATCTGGGCGTGCCGCGAACGAGAAGACGCGGACGTCGACACGTCGACGGTTCCGTTTGATACCGGTATGGCGGCAGCGAGCGCCGCCACCAAAGGTCCCAGTGATACGGCCACTGCAGCACCCGCGACGCCGGATGGGGAGGTCCTCGGCTCCTTCATCGCCGCCAACCAGCATGAAGTCGAGCACAGCCGCGTCGGATCGCAGCAAGGAAGCACCCAAACGATCCGCGACCTCGCCAAAGGCTTCGCGCGTGACCACGACGACCTCGTTCAGCGCGCGCGGGAGCTTGCGACCAAGCAATCCATTACGGCCACAGCACCGACGGGCGATCCGCTTGGCCAGCCGCATGGCCAGGTCGTGACCGCACTCAAAGGAAAGAGCGGCGCGGACTTCGATCGCGCCTATTTGCAGCACGAGGTCGATTATCACCAGGCGCTAATCAAGGCGATCAACACTGACTGGCTCCCTAAGGCGTCGAACCAGGAGCTCAAGACGTTCTTGCAGCAAGCGCTTCCCGCCTTCCAGGCGCACTTGAAAGGTGCGCAGGATCTCAGCGCCAAGTTACCAACATCCGAGTAGTGCCTCGTTAGGTACGTCATATGCGCAGCTTCGCGAACATCGAAGGACACCCGAGCCATCCGGCGCTGATTCCATTTCCATTCGCGTTCCTGACTGGCGCGTTTGTGGCACACGCGGTCGGCGTCGTGTTCAACAAGCCATCGTTTTGGACAACCGGCGGTTACCTCACCATCGCCGGCGTCGCGATGGCGCTTGTCGCCGCCGTCCCTGGATTCCTGGATTACCTCTACACGGTTCCGCCCGACAGCTCAGGCAAGCGTCGCGCGACGAAGCATATGCTGGCGATGCTCACCGTCGTCGTCCTCTTTGCCGTATCGCTCGCCTTCCGCAGCGGGAGCAACACAGTGGCGCCAACGCTGGTGCTCGTGCTTCAGGGTGTGGGAACGGGTTCGCTCCTCGTCGGTGCGTGGCTTGGCGGCACATTGGTTTCGCGCAATCAGATCGGCGTGGACCATCGTTATGCGAACGCCGGCAAATGGAATGAGTCGCGCTTGAAGACGTCAGGAGCGTCCACACTCGTTGTAGCGCGCAGTGACGAGCTGAAAGTCGACCAGATGAAGCTGTTGCACGTCGACGGTCACCGGATCGTGCTGGCTCGAACCGACACTGGTTTTACCGCATTCGACGATCACTGCACGCACCGCGGCGCTTCGTTAGCGGATGGCGTAATGCTATGCGGTGCCGTTCAGTGTCCCTGGCATGGCTCGCAGTTCGACGCGCACACAGGTGCGGTGAAGGCGGGGCCTGCGAAAAAAGAAATCGCCGTATACGACGTTGAACTGCGGGGGAGCGAGGTTCTGCTGCACGTCGCGGCTCGGACGCGCGGCGCGCGATCTAGCGCGCGCGTGGAGTCGGCGCCTGGTCCAGCAGCTCGGTAACCTGTCGCGCCGCGTCCTGCAGCTTCTCGATGCGCTGCGTGCGTTCTGCCTCGTCCATGGGCTTGTTGATCAGCACGTCAATGCCGAGCACAACCCGGTTGTGCGCGTTGCGAAGCGTGTGGAAGTACGACGCGTACGCTTTGTACTCGTCGTCGAGGCGCAGCGACGTGGCCACATCGATGCTACCTGGCTGTTTCGGCGTACTGCTTGTCACGCTCGTTAGGCGGCTGTAGCAAGAAGGAGGCAGCGGAGCTCGCTGATCATCTACTGTAGAATGACAGTCCAGCGACCGCAAGGCCGTGCGGCGGCGCACACTCCGTCAATGACAAACGGCGAACTGGC
Source organism: Gemmatimonadaceae bacterium (assembly GCA_036555845.1). Lineage (GTDB taxonomy): Bacteria > Gemmatimonadota > Gemmatimonadetes > Gemmatimonadales > Gemmatimonadaceae > DASYRX01. The sequence continues at coordinate 4,063 of DATBKN010000111.1, forward strand.
AACTCCTTTCGAAATAGGTGTACATTGGCGACTACCGCGCCGGGTCCACGTCCCCCCGTGCCGAACATCGTGAGGACCTGAATGCACTCCCGCCGCTCCACTGAGGCACTTCGAACCGAACGCAGCCGGAATGCCGAACCTGGCGCGAACGGTCATCGGCCGCGCGTTTTGATTGTGGAAGACGATCGCCAGACCCGCGCACTGCTTGCGACTGTTCTGAGCGACTCTGGATACGATACCTCCGACGTCGATTCCGGCGAGGCGGCGCTCGACGCGCTCGCTACGGCTCCGGCCGACGTCATCCTGCTCGACCTGCACATGCCGGGAATGACCGGCCTGGAAACGCTGGCTCGCCTGAAGGCGCGCCAGATCGCGTCACGCGCGATCGTGATGACCGGTGACGCGAGTATGGAATCGGC
>DATBKN010000112.1:0-1962 GCA_036555845.1 Gemmatimonadaceae bacterium
AGCGCCGCAGCTGGACATCATCCAGCTGCGGCGTACGTACCTGCTGTACGAGCACGACGAAGGTGTCGTCCTCGTCGATCAGCACAGCGCGCACGAACGCGTGCTGTACGATCGCCTCATGCACGCGTTCGACGCGGGCCAGATGCCCTCGCAGCGATTGCTCTTTCCCGAGACGCTGCACTTGAGCAGCAGCGAGCAGGAAGCGCTCGATGAACACCGCGCGGACCTCGAGAAGATCGGCTTCGAGATCGAAGATTTCGGAGGGCAGAGCATCGTCGTGCACAGCGTGCCGCTGTTACACGCGCGTTTCGACGCGATGCGTTGCCTGCGCGAGACGCTGGCGAGCCTCACCGGCGATCGTGGGGCGGCCGTGCACAGCCGCCACGAACACCTCGTGGCCACGATGGCATGCAAGGCGGCGATCAAAGCCGGAGACGCGATGCAGAGCGGCGAGATGCAGGCGTTGTTGCGCGACCTGGCGCGCGTATCGTTCGCGGCGCACGACGTGCACGGACGCTCGGCCGTGGTGCGGCTCTCGTGGATGGAGCTGGAGCGCCGCTTTGGGCGACGTTAGGCTCAGGGTCATCGTCGGACCCACCGCCGCCGGAAAGTCAGCACTCGCACTCGCGCTCGCCCGCCGCACCGGCGCCACTATCATCAGCGCCGACTCACGGCAAGTCTACCGCGGCTTCGACGTAGGCACTGCGAAGCCGGCGCCTAACGAATTGAATGAAGTGCCGCACGTCGGCATCGACGTCGCGCGCCCAGAGGAACGCTACTCAGCCGCTCGCTTCGCCGCGCTCGCTCGCTCCGCCATCGCCGACTGCCAGGCGCAGGGTCGCGACGTCGTCGTCGTTGGAGGGACCGGTTTCTACGTCCGCGCGCTCGTGGAACCGCTCTTTCCCGAGCCCGAGCTCGACGCGCGTCATCGTGCGCAGCTTGGCCGTTATCTGGACGCGATGGACACCCCAACGCTGCGTGAATGGTGTGTCCAGCTCGATCCGCCCCGCAGTACGCTCGGCCGCACCCAGCTCCTTCGTGCGCTCGAGATCGCGCTGCTTACCGGCCGCCGGCTGTCCGATCAGTTCCGCAACGTCGCCGCCGAAGGGGAAATCAGCGCGCGCTACCTGGTCGTCGATCCAGGCGAGCCACTGGCGCAGGCAATCGAAAACCGAGTGGACACCATGCTCACTGGCGGCTGGATCGATGAGGTGCGAAGGCTCGTTTCAGACGTGCCGTCCTCCGCGCCAGCCTGGAATGCCACGGGCTATGAGACGCTCCGTCGTTATGTTGCAGGCGACGAAGATCTTGATTTGGCCGCTGTGCGCAGCCGTATCATTCAGGTCACGCGCCAGTACGCCAAGCGGCAACGGACCTGGTTTCGTCACCAACTTCGCGGAGACATGCAGGCACTCGATCCTAACGAGCAAAACGCACTTGAGCAGGCGCTCGCCTGGTGGCGAGGAGACGCATAATGGCGATGCGTGTCGGCATTACATGCTATCCCACATATGGCGGCTCCGGCGCCGTCGCGACCGAGCTGGGAATGGCGCTCGCCGCGCGCGGGCATGAGGTGCATTTCATCACCTACCGCCAGCCGTTTCGCCTTCCACGCTTCCTGCCTCGCGTTTACCTGCACGAAGTGGATGTGGGAAAGTACCCGCTCTTCGAATATCCGCCTTACGACCTGGCGCTAGCCGTGCGCATGCACGAAGTCGTGCGTTCGCATAACCTGGACCTGTTGCATGTGCATTACGCGATCCCGCACGCCACGAGTGCGTGGATCGCCAAGGAAATGCTGCGCAAGGACGGAGAAGACATCACTGTCATTACCACGCTGCATGGCACTGACATAACCCTCGTCGGACAGGATCGCTCGTATTATCCGATCACGCGCTTCTCGATCGAAAAGTCCGATCGCATAACGGCTGTTTCTGTTTTTCTGAAGCGCGAGACGATCGC
>DATBKN010000113.1:0-1730 GCA_036555845.1 Gemmatimonadaceae bacterium
GATACTCGAGACCTACGGCGACGAGAAAGTCGAGCCGCTCGACGACTTCCTTGAGAATGGGCCGCGCCACTTCAGGGTCGAGCCCCGTGTTGCCGCTGCGCGCCGCGGACTTGGCGCCCGCGCCATTGCGTCCCGTACGGATTGGCAGCGCCGCGAAAAACCGTGCAGCATCGACAACGGAGAGCTCAGCGACTTCACCGATGTTGCGTCCACCCAAAGTCACCGACAGTGATTCCGGTTTGAGGCGTCTCCCTTCGCAGGCTGCGCACGGCTTCTCGACCATGTACTGCGCCAGCTCCATGCGGACGTTGTCCGCATCGGTCTCTTCGTAACGGCGCTGTACGCTCGTGATAATGCCATCCCAGGTGACCGATTCGCGCTTGGCTCCCTTTATCTCGTGCCTGACGCCATACAGCAGCGATTCCTGCACCTTTTTTGGCAGCTTCCCCCACGGCACGTTGAGCTCGAAGCCTAACGCCTTGGCGAGCCCGGGCAGGATCACGCGGCGGAGATAGCCGTCCGGCTCGCCCCACGGAAGCACGACCCCTTCGAGGATGGACACACTCGGGTCGCCGAGGATGAGCTCGGGGCTGACTTCGCGGCGAACGCCGAGTCCCCCGCAGACCTGACATGCGCCGAACGGCGAATTGAAGGAGAAGTGGCGCGGCTCCAGCTCGGGAAGACTGATGCCGCACGTCGCGCAGCCGTAGCGCTCGGAGAAGAGCTGGGTAGCGCCCCCATCGTGCCTAACGACTTCGACGAGTCCGTCCGCCAGCTTGAGCGCCGTCTCGATCGAATCCGCCAAACGCGAGCGATCCTCATCGCGCACCACGAGACGATCGACGACGATCGACACGTCGTGATTCTGGCGCCGATTGAGCGCCGGCGGCGACGAGAGATCGATGTGCTCGCCGTCCACCATCGCCCGGATAAAGCCCTGCTTCCTTGCTGACTCGAACAGATCACGAAATTCGCCTTTGCGTCCGCGCACGAGCGGCGCGAGGATTTCGATTCGCGCTCCAGATGGCCACGCAATGACGGCATCTGTTATCTGTGCGGCGCTTTGCCGCTCGACGGCTCGGCCGCACTGCGGACAATGCGGCGTTCCGCAGCGCGCGTAAAGCAGGCGCAGGTAATCGTAAATCTCGGTAACAGTTCCGACCGTCGAGCGCGGGTTGTGGCCGGCTGACTTCTGCTCAATCGAGATGGCAGGCGAGAGGCCCTCGATGGAGTCGACATCGGGCTTTTCCATGAGGCCGAGGAACTGCCGCGCGTAGGCTGACAGCGACTCCACATAGCGACGCTGGCCCTCGGCGTAAATCGTGTCGAACGCGAGGGATGACTTACCCGAACCCGACAGGCCCGTGATGACCGTGAGCCGGTCGCGCGGGATCGTGACGTCGAGGTTTTTGAGGTTGTGTTCGCGCGCGCCGCGCACGATGAGCGCGTCTTGGGCCATAGCCTCGTATAGTCGCGCGCTGACCCTTTTCATTCAAGGCGCCCGGATGCGCGCGAGCTGTGCGGTTCACTGGTTCTTGGTCGGCGGGGCATCCCGCTACGGCGCCTAGCACGCTTCTCGCTTCCGGCTGCGCTCGGTCGATGGTAAGGCGGGGAGCCGCGCGCCGCGGCAGCGCGCGCCGACGCTCGCCGCGTGACGGCGCCTTCAGGGATGCCCCACCTCCCGGCGCCCTGGCCGCGTTAGGCAAGCTCTCGCCCGGACTGCCACGTTT
>DATBKN010000114.1:0-22811 GCA_036555845.1 Gemmatimonadaceae bacterium
TGGCGCGGCGAAGTGTAGGCATTCCGCGCCGCAAGTCAACTGCAACAGCTTGGAGTCTGCCGTCCTGCGTGATTAGTGCTCAGTGAACTGGCACCGACTACCAAAGACTCAGTCCTGCAGACTCCAAGCTGCTTTTGTTCAACCTACTTTACCGTAAAGTCCTTGCTGCCCGCCGCATTCCCGTTGAGCAGGACTTCGACCTTGTACTTCCCGGCCGGCAGTCCATCCGGCTTGCTGATGTGGAATTCCGTCACCGCCGGTCCGGATGGAGCGATCGTCTCCGTCGACTGATCGACAACCTGACCGTCTTGGAAGGTCCATTTGGCTTCCAGCGTCGCCGATGGCGAGGAGCCCGACGTCGATACGACAGCGTACACGGTATCGGTGCGAGCAAAGTCGTCGGTCTTGTCGGTGACTTTCTTGTCGGCGCCGATGTGCCGGCCGATGTCGACGTCGGTGACCGCTACGTCGTTGGCAACGGTGCCAGCGGCCGTGTCGACGCGCGATGCGTCTTCACGCTTTGCGCACGCTGCGGCTAAGAAAAGGGAAATTGAGGCGAGCGCGATGATTCGCGCTCCTGGATGAGTGCGCATGGTTATTCCTCTGCGATCAACGTTCGGGAATGGTGAGTTGCTGCCCGGGGTAAACCAGGTCCGGATTCTTGATAATGTGCTTGTTTGCTTCGTAGATGCGGTGCCACTCGTTGGGATCGCCATACTGGTGCTTCGCGATCGTCGAGAGCGAATCGCCCGCCACGACGGTATACGTCTTTGTTGTCTCGGAGGCGGGGCCGCGCTCTACCTCAGCATCGGGCGCCGTTGAGGAGCTGCCGCTGCGCACGTCGGAGAAATCAGCCTTCTTTTTCTCGGGGTTGCTATCAGGGCGCGGGGGGTTGTCCAGGATTCCCATACAGGCCTCGCACGTAGTTGTGACAGTGCGGGCGGCAGGAACCGTGCCTCAGTCAGCTGAGCGCCCGAGCTCGCTACAATTGCCAAACCTAACGCGATCTCAAAAGCGGTATCGCGGATGAACGCCGAAACGGCGCGGACGTACGCGGATGAACAACTGGATTCCCCGCTCCGCCCACTGGGCTTCCGACCACTCCGCGTTAGGCTGGCGCTTGGTGCATGAGGCAGCCGGGCGCTCTGTAGGCTGTGTTGCGCTTCGCTAGCGCCCGCCCCCTTGCTCTACCGCGAGCCGTGGACGCTGCGGGCGCGCGCTAAGAAAAAACGCGCATCTGCAGCCGGAAGAGCGTCCCGGCGACCGCCAAAGCGACGAAGTGACCTAAGGAAGGGCCTAACGAATGAAGTTCGCAGGATCTTCGGCTGGCAGACCGAATGCTTCCGCGACACCGGGATACGTCACCCGCCCTTCAACCATGTTGAGGCCCTTGAGCAGCGCGCTGTTATCTCGCAGCGCCTGCTTCCATCCCTTGTTCGCGAGCTTGAGCGCGTAGGGCAGCGTTGCGTTCGTTAGGGCGAGCGTCGATGTGCGCGGCACGCCCCCAGGCATGTTCGCCACACCGTAATGGATGACACCGTCGATCACATAAGTCGGGTTTTCGTGCGTCGTCGGGTGGATCGTCTCCACGCAGCCACCCTGGTCCACCGCCACGTCGACGATCACCGCACCGGCCTTCATGCGCTTGAGATCATCGCGCCGCACCAAATGCGGGGCCTTCGCTCCGGGAATCAGAACCGCGCCGATGACGAGATCGGCCGTGGCGACCTGCTCCAGGATGTTGTGCCGATTGGAATAGATGAGCTGGACGTTGGCCGGCATGACGTCCGACAGATAGCGCAGCCGCTCGAGCGAAATGTCCAGAATGACCACGGCGGCACCCAGGCCAGCGGCCATCTTCGCCGCGTTGATCCCGACCACTCCACCACCGAGCACGACACATTTCGCCGGCGGCACGCCGGGAACGCCGCCTAACAACACGCCGCGCCCGCCGTAAAGCTTCTCGAGGTACTTGGCGCCCGACTGTACTGCCATGCGACCGGCGACTTCGGACATCGGCGTCAGCAGCGGCAACTCACGGTTCGGCAGCTCAACAGTCTCGTACGCGATGCAGATCGGCCCGCGCTCCATGTGCGCGCGCGTTAACGCTTCGTCGGCAGCGAAATGGAAATAGGTGAAGACGACCTGACCGCGACGCATGCGTGGCCACTCCACGTTGATCGGTTCCTTCACCTTCATGATCATTTCGGCGTCCGCCCATACGGCGTCCGCGTCAGGAGCGATTTCAGCACCGACGGACGAGTATGCCGAATCTTCGAAGCCGCTGCCCACTCCGGCGCCGCGCTCGATCGAAACGCGATGCCCTGCCGCGATCAACGCCTCGGCGCCCGCAGGCACGAGCGCGATTCGGTTCTCGTTGGTTTTGATCTCCTTCGGAACGCCGATCTTCATAGGCCTTAGGTCTTTAGCTCTTAGGTCTTAGCTGTCAGGTATCGGCTGCTAGCTGTCGGCTGACTGCTTCAGTTTGCAGTACTCGTTAGGTCAACCCCGCGCCGGGTCCCAGGCTCAGCACCGTTTGCCTTGCCGGATCAAAGAACTCTTCGCTGACCTGCCGTACTTCATCCTGCGTGATGGCGTCAATCTCCGCCAGGACCTCGTCCAGCGTGCGATCGGGATCGCCATACAACTCCACCGCCGCCGCGCGATACATGCGCGACGTGACGCTTTCGAGTGAAAGCGTCAACTGTCCCTTGAGCTGATTCTTGCCCGCGGCGAATTCATCCACGGGAATTCCGTCCGCGATGAGACGACGCAACTCACCCTGGCTCGCGTCTAGTGCGGCGGCAGCGGTTTCAGGCGCGGTGCCAACGAAGACTCCATGCACGCCGAATCTCGCGTGCAGTGACTGGTATGTATGCACCGTGTACGCGAGGCCAAGCTCTTCACGCACACGCTGGAATAAGCGTGAGCTCATTCCACCGCCGAGCAGCTGCGAAACGATCGCGAATGCATAACGGCGCCTGTCCGAGTAGCAGATCGCCGAGCTGCCGAGGACCAGATACGTCTGCGCGCTTTCACGCGTGATGTGTGTATAGCCGGGACCGCGCGGCGCGGCAGGCGGCGGCGGACTGATCGAGCGATCGCCGCGCAGCTGCGACGCCCAGCCGGTGGACTCGAGTGCGGCAACCACTCGATCGTGATCCACGTGCCCCGTCACGACGACGACGATGTGTTCCGGACGGTAGCCTTGGGTGTGCAGCGCGCGCAGATCATCGACGCCTAACGCGGACACCGTATCGCGCGTACCGAGGATCGAGTAGCCGAATGGGTGCGCGCCCCACAGCTCGGCGTTATGCAGCTCGAACACGAGATCGTCCGGCGTATCTTCCACGAGCGCGATCTCGTCCAGCACGACCTTACGCTCGAGATCGAGATCGCTCTGACGCAACGATGGCCGAAAAACGATGTCGTGCACGATGTCAGCGGCCCGCTCGAGATCTTCATCGAGGCAGCGCGCCTGGTACACTGTGTGCTCGCGCGATGTGTATGCGTCGAGAACGCCGCCGACCGACTCCAGCGCCAGCGCAATCTGCCGCGTCGAACGCTGCTCGGTCCCCTTGAAGACCATGTGCTCGAGCAGATGCGACATGCCCATCCGCTCGGGAGCCTCGTGGATGGACGCGACTCGTACCCAGGCACCTAACGCGATCGACCGTACGCCGGGCATGTGCTCGGTAAGTACGGTCAATCCGTTCGGGAACTGCGTGCGGTGAATACGTTCCTCGCTGCCCACGACGGCTAAGCCGTTAGGCAGCGGCCCTGAACCGGTCATTCGCGATCGCGACCTCCGCGACCACCTCGCGAGCGGCCACCACCACCACCACCACCACGGCGCGGACGCCCACCGCTGTCCCCGCGTCGCTCACGCGAACCGCCCCCGCCGCCGACGCCGACGACTTCACCACCTTCCTCTTCGCCTGCGCCCGAATCGCTCCCTTCGGGCCTGGGCAGAAGCGCCTTCATCGACAGGCGCATTTTCCCGCGATCGTCGCGCTCGATGAGCTTCACCTTGACGCGGTCGCCTTTCTTGACGACGTCCTCGGTGCGCTCGGTGCGACCATGCTGCATCTCCGAGATGTGCAGCAGCCCTTCGATGCCCGGCATGATCTCGATGAACGCGCCGAACGCCGTCGTGCTCTTCACAGCGCCTTCATAGGTCTCGCCCACGACCGGTTCCGCCGTCAACTCCAGAACGCGTGCGCGCGCCTTCTCCATGGCCTCACCGCCGACCGCCGCGATCGTTACGACGCCATTGTCGTCGACCGTAATCTCAGCGCCCGTCTCTTCTTGTATGCCGCGAATGATCTTCCCCTTCGGTCCGATGAGATCGCCGATCCTCTCTGGATTGATCTGGACTGTCACGATGCGCGGTGCGTATGGCGAGAGATCGGCCCGCGGCGCATCGAGCGCCTTTTTCATCTCACCGAGGATGTGCATGCGTCCCTCGCGCGCCTGCGCGAGCGCCTCTTGCATCAGCTTCAGCGACATGCCCTGGATCTTGATGTCCATCTGGATGGACGTGATCCCCTGCTCAGTTCCGGCGACCTTGAAATCCATGTCGCCGAGCGCATCCTCGGTGCCGAGGATGTCGGTGAGTACCACATACCGCTCGCCTTCTTTGATGAGTCCCATCGCCACACCGGCAACCGCTGCACGAGTGGGCACACCAGCGTCAAAGAGTCCGAGAGATGCACCGCATACAGATGCCATGGAGGACGAGCCGTTCGACTCGAGAACATCTGAGACGATGCGGATCGTGTACGGGAACTCCTCGTACGGCGGGAGCACGCTCTGAATTGCGCGCTCGGCGAGGTTGCCGTGACCGATTTCGCGACGGCTGGTGCCGCGCATCGGACGCACTTCGCCGGTGGAGAATGGCGGGAAGTTGTAGTGCAGCATGAACGACTTGGTCACTTCGCCGATGTCGTCGATCGAGTCGAGCCGCTGGACGTCTTGCGCCGTGCCTAACGTGCAGGCAACCAGAGCTTGTGTCTGGCCGCGCGTGAACAGCGACGATCCGTGTGCACGAGGAAGCACACTCGTTTCGATCGTGATGGGACGCACTTCCGCCGGCTTCCGCCCGTCGACACGCAGACCCGAATCGAGTACCTGGGCGCGCAGCGCGTCGTATTCAATGTCACTCAGGATGCCGCGCAGACTCTTGAGCTGGTCGCCCTCTTCGGCTGTGAGCTCCAGGGTGTACTGCTCAATGACCGCGCGCTTGACTGCCTCGACGGATTGCACGCGCGTGTGCTTGTCGGGCTGATTGAGCGCTTCCGTGATGCGTGTTTCGGCATCGGCTTTGACGCGGGACACGAAGTCCGGCGCGGTTTCGCGCTTCACCCACGCCATCTTCTCGACTGGCGAACCGGCCGCCAACACTTCGTTCTGCAGAGCAACGAGCTCACCGATCCCGTGCTGTGCGACAGCGAGCGCGTCGACTACGTCCTGCTCGCTGACTTCATTCGCTCCACCTTCGACCATAACGATGGAGTCTTTCGTACCCGTGACAACAAGCTCCAAATCGCTGTACTCGAGCTGCTGGAACGTCGGGTTGAGGATCCACTTCCCCTGGATTCGACCGACGCGCACTCCGCCGATTGGGCCGGCCCACGGAATCTTCGAGGAGCTGAGCGCATATGATGCCGCGACGAGCCCGAGAACGTCGGCGTCGTTTTCCTGGTCCGCCGAGATGACATAGATGTAAACCTGGATCTCGTTCTTGAACCCTTCCGGAAAGAGCGGTCGGATGGAGCGATCGATGATCCGCGCGGCCAGGATCTCCGCGTCATGCGGACGACCTTCGCGCTTGATGAAGCCTCCGGGGATCTTCCCCGCGGCGTAGGTCTTCTCTCGATACTCGACCAAGAGGGGGAAAAACGGGAGCGAGCTTTCGGCGTCGCTCACAGTGACGGCTGCTAGCACCATCGTATCGCCAAAGCGAACGAGTGCCGAACCCGCGGCCTGCTTCGCCATGCGGCCGGTTTCGATCGTCAACGTACGACCGGCGAAAGGACGTTCTACTCTTTGCATCATTCTGTTATGACCTCTGGAGAACACAAAACGCGCGGGCAAACGGGCGCCCGCGCGCGAAGAAGATGAGTGAAGATGCTAGTGACGGAGTCCAAAGTCCTGAATAACCCGGCGGTATTCGTCGACGTCCGACCGCTTCAGGTAATCCAGGAGCCGCCGGCGCTGACCAACCATCTTCAGCAACCCGCGCCGACTGTGATGATCTTTTGCGTGCTGCTTGAAGTGATCGTCGTTGAGATAGTTAATGCGCTCGGTGAGGACCGCGATTTGCACCCGACTTGAACCAGTGTCAGTATCATGAACGCGGTGCTTCGCGATCGTCGGTGCCTTCTGAAAAGCCATGTGGTATATTCCCGCGCAATTCCGTTTGTGCGCCCAATTCTTTAGAGCACAGCAATTTACTGGTCGCTAAACACACTGTAAAGGCAGACGGGACGTGCCTGAGAGGTACCTCGGATCGACGCTGGGAAAGTACCGGATCGATGCCCTCATCGGGACCGGTGGTTTCGCATGGGTTTATAAGGCGTTTGACCCAGAGCTCGAGATCCCCGTTGCGCTCAAGGTCCTAAAGCCTCAGTTCGGCGGAGATGCCGACTTTGTCACGCGGTTCAAGCGCGAAGCGTCGGTCGCCGCGAAGTTGCGGCATCCTAACATCGTCAAGATCTACACGATCGGCCGCGAAGGCGACGCGGTGTATTTCGCCATGGATTACCTGCCGACCGGGCTCGCGGACAAGCTCGAGACCATGGATCACCTCTCTGAAGAGGCCGTCATCCAGATCGGCATGGACGTGTCTCGGGCCCTTGGGTTTGCGCATCGCGAGGGCGTGATCCACCGCGACATCAAGGTCGACAACATCATGTTCGACGAGCACGGCAACGCCGTCGTCGCCGACTTTGGCATCGCGCGAGCGCTCACAGGCTATACGAACCAGACCGGTACCGGAATGGTCGTCGGTACGCCGCAGTACTTCGCCCCGGAGCAGGCGCGCGCCAAGCCGCTGGATGGGCGTGCCGACATCTATTCGTTGGGTGTCACGCTGTACCGCGCCGCGACGGGCCGCCTCCCCTTCGTCGGCGACGACTGGTACGAGGTCGCGCGGCAGCACGTGGAGGACGCCCCGGCGCCGCCGCGCAGCCTCAATCCACGCATCACCGCGGAGTTCGAGACGATCCTGCTGCGCTGCCTCGCCAAGCGGCCGGACGATCGTCCGACGACAGGCGAGCAGCTCCTCGACGAGTTGGAGATCGTGCGCTCGGGTGGCCGTCTACCGACGCCGGCAAAGGCGCGCACGCTCACGGTTCCCTCGTTAGGCGACACGGGGGTCGCACAGTCGAGCGGGCTCGTGACGCCGGTCAGCGTGACGCCGACCGAGCCACGCACGGGGAGCGGACGGGCGGCGCGCCGTGAACAGCGCACGGTCTGGTTGACGGGCTCCTTGCTGCTCGTACTCGTGGTCGCCGCCGTACCGCTTCTGGCGCGACGGCTCCCAGACGCGACGAATGGCACAGTGGCTGACTCACTGCAACGCGTGCCGGGCGTCGTCGTGAATCCGCCGGCGACTGCTCTTGGCGACTCCGCGGTGGATTCGACGATGGCTGCGCGCGATTCGGGCAAAGGACCGGGCCGTCCGGCGCGCGACACGGCTGGCCGCCCTGTGAACACGGCCGTTGGTCGCCTAACGATAAATACTCCGACCGAAGCCGTGGTGAGGCTCGACGGTCAACCAGTGAGCGCCGGGACGTGGCGCGCCGACACGATGAAGGCGGGAGACCACGAGGTCATTGTGGCGATCCCGGCAATCGACGGATGCCTATCGGCCAGCGTGACGCGAACCATTCGGATTCGGCTGGGGGGAACTCGCGAAGAGACGATAACACCCAAGCCGTGCGGGCGTCTCGAGATCGACAGCCGCGGGAGCGGGCAAGGGCGCTTCACGCTGACTGCCGCCGAGGGCCAGTTCAACAAAGACGGAACGATTCCACTGACTTCGGCGCTCGTCTTACCGATTGGTCGTTACAACCTGCGCGTCGTGCGCACGGACGCGACTGTGCCCTGCGCAGCGTACGTGGACGAAGTCGATATCAAAGTCGACGAGACCGCACGGAGAACTTTCGCGTTCATTTGCGGGGCGAAGTAAGTCCGCCGGAAACAGGTCTCAGAAACTGCTGGCACCGCGGTAAGCGTTTTGTTCTATTGCGATACCATGCCGCCGATGAAGCCTAACGCGCCGCCGACAACTATCCCGATCCAGAACGCCGGCGAGCGATAGGCGCTGCGCCGCGGTTCTTCGAGCATGGCCACGTGCTCAGCGGTCACTGCGGTCGTCTGCCCCGTGATCACCGCTCGGGCGCTTCCTTCGCTCACAGACTCCACGCGAAAGCGCGCAATCAGCTCATCCCGCCGTCGCGGATCGACAGCCACGCCTAGCTGCCCGGGACGAATCCACTTTTCTCCGCCCGTTCGGAACTCGATCGTCGAGTCGCCGATCGTCGTGATGAGGAAGCGCACGGCGCGCGATTGCGCCTGAGCGGCCCTCGGTAGAACAAGCGCCGCGATCAGACACAGCACTACCGCGGCAGAACGTCTCACGAGCCGAAGCCTAACAAGCGCTTCAAATCGTTGAACATCACCAGAACGAAGAGCAGGCCGATCGCCACGACTCCAACACGCGCGATGCGCTCGCGCGCACGCAAACTGAACGGGCTCCCCTTTATCGACTCGGCGATCACGACGAGCATCTGGCCGCCGTCGAGTATCGGAACCGGCAACAGATTCAGCACGGCGAGGTTTACGCTGATGAACGCGATCAAGCGGAAGAGCGTTTCGAGACCGCCGCGTGCAGCCTGCACGCTCGAGCTCGCGATCGCGATTGGACCGCCCAGCTGATTCACCGAGACTTTGCCTGTGACGAGACCGCCGACGACTTTGAAGACGAGTCCGGTCATCACCCAGGTAGAGTTCCAGCCGGCCGCAACGGCTTCAACCGGACCGATGCGCTCTCGCAGCGTCTCCTGCCGTGGACCGGCACCGACGCGCCCCACCTGCACGGGTTGACCCGTGACGGGATCCGCGTCTTGTGCGCTTTCCGGCGTCATCGTGAGCTGCACGCGTTCGGAACCGCGCCTAACGACTTCGAGCGTTATCGCGCGGCCCGGCGCCGCAGCGATGCTGTCAACCACGTCGATCCAGGAATGGACGGGCGCGCCGTTCACGGCTACGATGCTGTCGCCACGCTGAAGTCCCGCGCGCTCGGCCGGACGATCTACCACGACACTATCGATGACGGCCGGGACGTAGGGACGGCCGTAGCCGGCGTAGAGCCCCGAGAGAACAACGATTGCGAGCACGACATTCATGACGACGCCCGAGCCTAACACGAAGATCTTGGCCCATAGCGGCTTGGCGTCGAACCAGCGATCCGGCGGAATCGGCTTGGGGCCGAACGGCTTCATCGCGTTAGGGTCCCAGTCCTTGTCCGTCGGACTGGCCTCCTCGTTTCCACCCTCGATGGCGGCCAGTGTGTCGTCGTCGCGCGTAGCCATGCGCACGTAGCCACCGAGCGGCAGCCAGGCGAGGATGTACTCCGTCTCGCCCACGCGGCGGCGCCAGATCGCTGGGCCGAAGCCGATCGAGAAACGCGGCGTGTAGATCCCGACGATCCGCGCGGCGAGGAAGTGCCCGAGCTCGTGCACGAGAACGACGAGCCCAAATACAACTAATGGTGCAATCCAACTCAGCATCCGAAGCGCTCGTTCACATGTTGGCGCGCCGCTCGATCTGCCACGAGCAGCGCATTCTTCTCAGTACCCGGCAGATCTCCCAATGCATCCAGCGCGGATTCTATTGACGCGGCGATGTCGACAAAGCGGATGCGCGCGTCAAGAAACAGAGCGACAGCCGCCTCGTTCGCCGCATTGAACACCGCTGGCGCTGCTTCCCCACGACGCGCCGCCTCGAGCCCCAGTCGCAACGCCGGAAAATCGTCTAATCGTACGTGCTCGAACGTAAGCGGCGAAACAGCCACTGGGTCAAACGGGGCTGCGCTTGCCTCGTTGATGCGTTCCGGATGGGCCAAGGCGTAAAGGACAGGAAGCTCCATGGAAGGGAGCCCGACCTGCGCCAGCACGCTGCCGTCAACGAATTCGACGAACGAATGCACGATGCTTTGCGGGTGCACAACGATTTCGATCTGATCGTACGGGACAGCGAACAGGTGGTGCGCCTCGATCACTTCGAGTGCTTTATTCACCAGCGTTGCGCTGTCGACGGTAATCTTGCGCCCCATCGACCACGTTGGATGGCGCAACGCGTCATCGCGCGTAGCCTGCTCGATCCGCTCGCGCGACCAGTCGCGAAAGGGGCCGCCGCTCGCCGTCAGCACGAGCCGGCGCACTCCGGCTCCGCTGCGGCTGCCGATGCACTGCAGAATGGCGGAATGCTCCGAGTCGACTGGAACGATCTCTCCGCCACCGCTCACGGCAGCCTGCCTAACGAGGTCACCCGCGACGACGAGCGTTTCCTTGTTTGCGAGCGCGACACGTTTGCCGGCCGAGAGCGCCGCGAGTGTCGGGTCCAAGCCTGCCGCGCCGACGACGGCGTTCAGCACGATATCCGCGTCCGCCAGCGTTGCCGCTTCGGTGAGGCACTCGCTGCCGCGCCGCCAGCGTTCCGGAACGGAACCGGCGCTTCCGTTCGCCACCAGTCCGATGAACGGCGCCTGCGTTGCGGCTTCCTGCACAGCCAGCAGCTCCGCGTTGCCGTGCGCTGTGAGCGCGACGATGCGGAAGCGATCGGCATGGCGCGCAAGAACACGCAGTGCCGTCGTGCCGATCGAGCCGGTCGAGCCGAGTATGGCGACGCCTTTCATGGATGAGCGGCTGGCACCAGCATGGCGCCTAACAAGAGATAGGCGATGGGAAGCGCGAACAACAGCGAATCGAGGCGATCGAGCGCTCCACCATGACCGGGAAGAAAGCGCCCGCTGTCCTTGACTCCGGCTTCACGCTTGAGCAGCGACTCGACAAGATCCCCCACCTGCCCCGCCAAGCTGACGGCGAGTGCCAACACCACAGCACGAGTCCAACCGAGCGTCAGTTGCGAATAAGGCCGCAGAACCCAGACGTCGTACGCGACGGCAGTCAGCGTCGCGACCACGAGCGCGCCCACGAGCCCCGCGCGCGTCTTTCCAGGGCTCACAGACGGCATGAGCTTGGTGCGACCTAACGTCTTCCCGACGGCATAGGCGCCGATATCCGACATCCATGTCAGTACGACTGGAAAACCAACGAGTGCCGCGCCCGACGCCGCCGTGACGGTCCACGGATGGTGCCGGAGCAGATAGCCGAATGAGAGCAGCCCGCCCGTATAGAGCGCGCCAAATGTCGTGACAGCCATGGACTCGAGCGGCTTCTCCTGCACACCGCGCGAGAAGAGCACGGCTCCCAGTAGTGCCACGAACACCACAGCGGCGAGCGTGACCGGGTTGCTGATCCAACCGAGTCTGTAGACGTGGACGACCAGTGGCAGCGCGGCCGCGAGCGGTATTCCGATGGCTGAAAGGGGTCTGACCCCCTTTCTTGCGGCGAGGCCATATAACTCACGCGCGGTAAGCGCACCTAACGCAGCGAGCAACACGGCGAGCGCGGGACCGCCGGCGTACACGAGCACGACAGCGAGCGGCACAGCGACGACCGCCGACACGACGCGGGCGCGCAGCTCACTCATTGACTGTTGTCTGCCGGGGTTGGCGTCAGCCAGACCAGCGCGATCAGACCTCCATGATCTCGGCTTCTTTCGCCTTAAGGAGATCGTCGATCTTGTGGATGTAGTCGTCGTGCAGTTTCTGCAGATCCTTCTCGGCGTGTTTCACGTCGTCCTCGCTCTCGTCCTTGACCTTCTTGAGGACTTCGCGAGAATGCGTGCGACCGTGCCTAACGGCGATGCGTCCTTCTTCGGCCAGTTTGTGCACGACTTTCACGAGCTCCTTGCGGCGTTGCTCGTTCATCGCCGGCAGCGGGACGCGGATGACGGAGCTTTGCGTCGACGGCTCGAGCCCCAAGTCGGCCTCGCGGATCGCCTTCTCGATCACCTTGATCTGGCCCTTGTCATAAGGCGTAACCAGGAGCAATCGCGGCTCGGGCGCGGAGATATTCGCGACCTGGTTGAGGTTCATCTGCTGCCCGTACATCTCGACGCGCACTGTGTCGAGCATGTTCGTCGTCGCCTTGCCCGAGCGAATCGACGCGAATTCGTGTTTGGTGCTGGCGAGCGCCTTCTCCATCTCGGCGCGCGCGTCGTTCAGCATGCGTTTGATGTCGCTCATGTCACGATTGTTCCCACGCGCTCCCCGCGAACCGCGCGCTCCACGGCGCCGTGTTCGTGGATATTGAGCACGATGAGTGGTAGGCGGTTTTCCTTGCAGAGCGTAACCGCGGTCTGGTCCATCACACCAAGCTCTTCGAGCATCACATCGCGATAACTGATCGTCTCATAGCGTTTCGCGTTAGGGTCCTTCTTGGGATCGGCAGAGTAGACGCCGTCCACACTCGTCGCCTTGATCATGACGTCGGCCTTGATCTGGATCGCGCGTAAGGCAGCCGCCGTGTCGGTGGAAAAGTACGGATTGCC
The DNA here is from genome assembly GCA_036555845.1 of Gemmatimonadaceae bacterium. Taxonomy (GTDB): domain Bacteria; phylum Gemmatimonadota; class Gemmatimonadetes; order Gemmatimonadales; family Gemmatimonadaceae; genus DASYRX01. Next base: position 12,685 of record DATBKN010000114.1, read on the forward strand.
CGTTCCCCCGGCAAAGATCAGCAAGCGACCCTTCTCGAGGTGGCGCAGCGCGCGACGCCGGATGTACGGCTCCGCGAGTTCTTCCATGCGGATGGCCGTGAGCACGCGCGTATTGATGTTCTTCTTCTCGAGCACGTCCTGTAACGCGAGGGCATTGATGACGGTGCCGAGCATGCCCATGTAGTCGGCCGTGACGCGGTCCATTCCCATCGTGGCGAGCTGACTGCCGCGCACGATGTTACCGCCGCCAATGACAAGGCCAACTTCGCAGCCGAGTCTTACGACCTCGGCGACTTCGTCGGCGAATTGCCCGACCTTGTCGAAGTCGAAGCCGAAGGCTCGATCACCCGCCAGAGCCTCACCAGACAGCTTGAGGAGAATCCGGCGATAGGCGAACGAGCCTTCAGCGTCGGTCATGCGTGCTTAGTCCTCGCCCATTTGGAAACGGACGAAGCGGCGAACCGTTAGGTTTGCGCCGCACGCTTTACCCTGCTCATCGACAAGGCTCTGGATCGTGCGGTCAGGTTCGCGCACCCAGGGCTGCTCGACGAGCGCGACCTCACCATAGAACTTGCCGATGCGACCCTCCACCATCTTCTGCACGATGTTGTCGGGTTTGCCGCTGGCCTTCGACTGTTCTTCGAAGATGCGGCGCTCTCGCGCGACGAGTTCGGGACTGACTCCCTCGCGCGTGACAGCCAGCGCGACGGCAGGAACACCGGCCGCCAGATGCTCGGCGATGCTCTTGGCCAGGCTCTGCGCGGCATCGCTGGACGAGCCGCCGATTTCGACGAGCGCGGCGACCTTTCCGTTGTGATGCACGTAGCTGCCTAACACACCATCGGTCGTAAAGCGAGCGTAGCGGCGCAGTACGACGTTCTCGCCCGTCGTGCCGGAGATCGACTTCACATCGTCCCCCACACTCTGAGCAAACGCATCCTGCGACGGATCGCGCACGACGTCATTGAGCGCGCCATGCGCGAGCAGACGTTGTGCGAGCTTCTCCGCCGCCGCAGCGAAGTTTTCGTTGCGGGAGACGAAGTCCGTTTCGCTATTGAGCTCGAGAAGCACGCCTGTTTTCCTGTCCGGCGAGAACACGCTGACGATGCGCCCTTCGGACGCTGCGCGTCCAGAGCGTTTGTCGGCTTTGGCGATGCCTTTCTTGCGCAGAATCTCGACGGCCTGGTCCAGATCCCCGGTCGCCTCTTCGAGGGCTTTCTTGCAGTCGGTGATTCCGGCGCCCGTACGAGCGCGGATTTCCTGTATGTCCTTCGCTGTAATCGTCATCATGGGAACTTACCAACGGTTAGCGTGAGAACGCCGCCGGAGAACCGGCGGCGGTTGTTCGAACAGATTGTGCACGACAGCTGCCTAACGACTATTCGACTTCGTCGGGTCCAGCTTCTACCGCATCGCCGGCTTCGCCGGTGCCGCTCTTGAGTCGCGCGGCGAGCGCCTCTGGCTTGGCGCGGCGCCGACGCGGCCGCCGACGTCGACGGCGTTCGTCGTCACCCGCCGCGGCGGGTTCGAGGCCGCGGTCGGAGCTGTACGTGCTCTCCTCCGCTTCCTCTTCGACGACACGCACTGGAGCTTCGCGCCGGGATTCGACGACGGAGTCCGCGATGAAGTGCGTGATCAGATCGACCGAGCGGATCGCATCGTCGTTACCAGCGATCGGCACGGCGAGCAGGTCCGGGTCCGCGTTGGTATCCGCTATTGCCACGATCGGGATGCCTAACTTGTTGGCTTCCTCGACCGCGATGCGCTCCTTCTTGGCATCGACAACGAACAGCAGACCCGGCAACCGCGTCATGCCTTTGATGCCCGACAGGTTTTTGGCGAGCTTGTCGCGGAGCCGCGTCATGAGCAGCTGTTCTTTCTTCGTGTAGTTCTCGAACTCGCCGCCTGCTTCGCTGCCAGCCTCGAGATCCTTGAGCCGGCGAATCTGCTTCTTCACGGTTTGGAAATTCGTGAGCAGACCGCCTAACCAGCGCTCCGTGACGTAGTGCGAGCCGCTGCGCTCCGCCTCGCCTTGCACGATCGCGCCGAGCTGCCGCTTGGTGCAGACGAAGAGGATGTTGTCGCCGCGCATGATGACTTCGCGCACGAGCTTGGCCGCCAGCTCCAGCTGGCGCATCGTCTTGTTGAGATCGATGATGTGAATCCCGTTGCGCTCGGCGAAGATGAAGCGGCGCATCTTGGGATTCCATCGCCGTGTCTGGTGTCCGAAGTGGACGCCGGCGGCGAGAAGTTGCTCCAAATTCAATTGCTGCATTCGTTCTACTCCATTGGGTTAGTTCGTCCGCTTCCTTCGTCGCACACACTGATCGGTGTGAACCGACACCCTGTGGGTGCTCGGGAAGCGTGTGTTTTTTGGATCTTGGCTCCAAGGCCTTGGCTCTTAGGCCTTAGCTCTTAGGAACTGCATGTTAAGAGCTAAGAACTGTGAGCTAAGGGACTATCGTTTCGAGAACTGGAATCGCTTACGTGCACCGGGACGCCCCGGCTTCTTGCGCTCGACCTTACGCGCGTCGCGCGTGAGAAGCCCAAGCTCGCGCAGTTTGCGCTTGTACGCTTCGTCGAGGTTGACGAGTGCGCGCGCGACCGCGAGGCGGAGTGCCCCAGCCTGCCCAGCCTGCCCGCCGCCTGCCAACGTCGCTTTCACGTCATAGCGCCCGAGTGTATCGGTCGCCGTGAACGCCTGCTGAATGGCGGAGACCAGCGTGGGGCGCGGGAAATAGTCGCCTAACGTGCGACCATTCACGTCCCACTTGCCGGAGCCCGGCTTGAGATACACGCGGCACACCGCTTCCTTGCGCCGACCGATCGAATGTATGACTTCGTTCATACCGTCACTTCTTTCCAAAGGTGAGAACCGTGGGTTGCTGTGCCGCATGCGGATGCGTCGCCGTCGCGTAGACGCGCAGCTTGCGCCGCATGCGCTGCCTGCCTAACGAGGATTTCGGCAGCATCCCATGAATCGCGCGCTCGACGACGCGTTCCGGGTGCTTGGCGAGCACGCTGCCGATCGGCGTGAACTTCTCGTGGCCCATATAGCCGCTGTGCCGGAAGTATTCCTTCTGCTCTGCCTTGCGTCCCGTCAGCTTGATCTTGCCCGCGTTGATCACGATGACATTGTCGCCGGTGTCCATGTGCGGCGTGAACACAGGCTTGTGCTTGCCACGCAGAATCTTGGCGACTTCGGACGCCAAACGGCCGAGCACCTGGCCTTCGGCGTCGACGAGATACCACTTCTGTGAGATGTCTTGCAGGTTTGCGCTGTACGTCTTCATGGTCCTAACCAGTACGCGCGCGGCCGAGCAGCCGCGCATGGGAAGATCAAGTCCGGAATTTGAAAGACTCGTAAGCTACGTAACGACTTAGCTCGCGTCAACGCGCCGGTACAACTCGGCAAGCGTCGCAAATTCACTCTGGACTTTACTTGAGACCGGCGCATCTTGTACGCGCTCGGCGACAGTCGTCGCGAGCCCCCTCCCCTCGAGGCGCCTAACACCTCGAGTCCTGCCGCAACTCTCAACCGTCCTCGTGGCTCGGGCGTCTGGCGTTCGCCTGGTCACATCCTCCCACCACAACGCCGCCCGCCCTCTCCAATTCAGTGACAACCAGGAACAACCCGGGGGAGCCGTCCTCCAGGCAACGAAGCGTTGCGTTCAGCGCGGCGTTCTCGGGAACATCGGGGGCCAGAGGGGGAGACCGCGCGAACGACGCGGTCCTACACGTGCTTGTTGTCGACGACGAGAGCAGCATCCGACTTTCACTGCACCGCTTCCTCACGCGCCTTGGCTACCTCGTGAGCACGGCGCGGAACGGCTGCGAAGCGCTGTCGGTTCTGGACAACGCCGGGACCGTCGACCTTGTCATCACCGATCTTGTGATGCCTGACTTCGATGGTCGCGAGCTGATCCTGCAAATGCGGCGTGACCACCCGGCCATACCGGTGCTCGTCATCTCGGGGTATCCCGCTGCCTTGTTGCCCGACCCCGATCCTGACGGGCAGCCGGTGCCGTTCCTCGCCAAGCCATTTGGTCTGGATGCGCTGGAAAGCGAAGTGCGGCGGCTGCTTGGCGCCAAAGCCAGGCAGCAACGGAACGACTGACGACGCGGCTCGAAGCGAACAGGCAAACTGACAGCGTTGGCTTATTCAAGCTCAACGAGAATTGCGCCTTTCTCGACCGCCATGGCCGGCGTCGCGTACACGGCTTTGACCGTTCCTGGCGCCGATGCTCGCAGCTCGTTCTCCATCTTCATCGCTTCCATCACGACGAGCCCCTGCCCAGCGCTCACTTGCTCGCCGACTTGAACGTTGACGCGCACAATCAGACCTGGCATCGGTGCGACGAGCGGAGCTGGACCAGCCGGCGTCGCATGCTCGGCTGTCATGTCGCGGATCGTGCGCGTGCGTTCGTCTAGCGCTTCGACGTCGAAGCGATACCCGTCAATCCAGAGCGAGTAGCGACCGCGCTGTCCCGAGCGCCGGACTGCGACACGGTGCACGGCGTTGTCGATAGTGACCAGGTGGATCGGCGTTCCCGCGATGTCTGCGAGATGGGCCGTGTGCCGCACTCCGTCAATGAGCACGCCGTCGCCGGTTAGCTCGACGCTCACGCGCGATCCGTTCAACTCGGCGACGTACTTCACTGGCTCGGTACCAGCTCGCACACCGTCTCGACGTGCGCGGTTTGCGGGAACATGTCGTAGGGCTGGATGCTAGCGACGGAAAAATCGGACAGCCGGCGGACATCGCGCGCCAGCGTGGCCGGGTCGCAGCTCACGTAGACAATTGCACGCGGTTTTGGTGTAGTCGCATTCAGCGTGTGGGCGACGGACGCATCGATACCGGCACGTGGCGGATTGAGGACGACCACGTCGGCCGGCAACGCGCGTTGCAGCGCCTGTTCGACGCGCGCGGCGACGCTGCGGCTGGGGCGCGTTAGGCGCGAAGCGGCGAATTCCGCAGCCTCGCGATCGACTTCTATGGCGGTCACCGTGACCCCGGCGCGCGCGAGGGCGACGGCCACCTCTCCCACACCGCTATAGGCATCGATCGCGGTGCGCGGGTTGTGCGCGAGCACGCGCCGGGCCACGTCGGCGTGCAACTGCTCGGCGACACCCGGATTCACTTGTGTAAAGCTGAACGCCGGTTCTGTCGGATCGGTCCGGGTGTCCCAGAGCACTCGGCGCAGGCCATAATCCGGACTCCAGTGCGCGACGGCGATCGACGGGCAGGAGCGTGCAAAATCACCGATGAACTGCTGCGACCAGTTGCTGCCACCTCGCAAAGAGAAAGCCGCGCCGTCGTCGAGCCAGCGCACCGTGCCGGCCATGCGGTCCGCGTCAGGCAGCAGCAACGCGGCGGCTCGGATCTCGTTCCACGCCGAAAGCACGTGCCCGTCGCTGATGAGGCAGTCTTCCAGGTCGAAGACTTTTTCCGGATCCTCGTAGTCGCGAAGGCCGAAGCGCCAGCTTGCGTCACGTCCCGTACCATCGCGGCGAATTGCGAGCGTTAGGCTGATTCGATAGCGCCAGGCCGAGGGCGCCGGCGAGACGTCGGGCACGTCCGCGTTCACATTGCCGATGCGGTGCATGGCATCGCGCACGATGGCGCGCTTGGCGCTGAGCTGGGCCTGCTCCTGCAGGTGCTGCAGCTGACAGCCGCCACAGCGATCTCTCTCGTAATGGAGGCACGGGGGCGCCACGCGGTTACCGCTGCGTTCGCGCAATGCGACTATGTGACCGCGCGCGAACCGGCCGTGTGTCACCAGCTCCACGTCGACGACATCCCCGGGCGCCGTGCGCGGCACGAAGACGGCGAGACCATCGCTATGCGCGACTCCGTCGCCGCCGGCGGCAATGGATTCGATGCGAACCTGCGCGAGCATATCCCTGCCTAACGCAGCCCGTCGCGGCGCGCCATGTCGCGCCAGCGCGCGTTGTCGCCCGAATCGCTCGCCGGTTCTTTGCGCGCGCTTTGCTCGCGTGGCGTTCCGCGATCGCGATCGGCGAGGAGGGCGGCGGCCACCGCCGCTGCCCGTACGATATCCGGCGGCGGTGGGGCGTGGACGAGGTCTGTCAGCGAGCGCTCGAGCCACTGCACGTCGATGCTCCCGCGCCTGAACGCCGCGTCTTCGAGCATGCGTAAGTGGAATTCGCGCGACGTCTCGACACCGACGATCGTGAGCTCTCGTAAGGCGCGCTGCATACGCGACACGGCTTGTTCGCGGGTGCTGCCCCATGCGATGAGCTTGGCGAGGAGCGGATCGTAGGCGAGCCCGATCTCCGCGCCCGCCTCGATACCGCCGTCCCAGCGCACCCCCGGCCCAGCGGGGACGTGTACGTACTCGATGCGGCCTGTGGACGGAAGAAAGCCGTTCGCCGGATCCTCACTCGTTATGCGGCATTCGATGGCCCATCCGCGCGGCGCGATCTCCGTCGGGAACGGGAGGCGCTCGCCGCGCGCTATGCGCAGCTGCCACTGCACGATGTCGACGCCGGTCACCATCTCGGTCACCGGATGTTCCACCTGCAGCCGAGTGTTCATTTCGAGGAAGTAGAACTTGCCGTCCTGGTCCAGGAGGAATTCGCACGTCCCCGCGTTGACGTACCCTACGGCGCGCGCGACAGCGACCGCCGTACCCCCCATGGATCGGCGCAGATCGGGTGAGACGGCGAGGCTGGGCGATTCCTCCAGCATTTTTTGATGGCGTCGCTGGACGGAACACTCGCGCTCACCTAACGAGAGAACGGTGCCGTGCGCGTCGGCGAGGATCTGGATCTCGATGTGGCGCGGCCGATCGATGTACTTCTCGACGTAGATCGCGTCGTCGCCGAACGCGTTCCTCGCCTCGCGTTGTGCGGCCTCGAAGGCCGGCGCGAGACCGGCGCTCTCACGCACGACGCGCATTCCCTTCCCGCCGCCGCCGGCCGCTGCCTTGAGCAGCACGGGATACCCAAACTGTTCAGCGACTCGTGTGGCGTGGGCGGCGTCTGTTACGGCGTCGGTCGTGCCGGGGACGATTGGAACACCGGCCTTGGTCGCGATCGCGCGCGCGGATGTCTTGCTGCCCATCGCTGCGATCGCCTCCGGCGGCGGGCCCACAAAGAGCAGGCCCGAGTCCCTAACGAGCTCGGCGAACCAGGCGCGCTCGGCGAGGAATCCGTAGCCAGGATGAATCGCGTCCGCGCCTGTCGCCTTCGCGGCCTCAACCAGGCGGTCCCCGCGGAGATAACTCTCGCGCGCCGGCGCGGGGCCGATGTGCACGGCTTCGTCGGCTTCGCGGACATGCGGGGCGTGAGAATCGGCGTCGCTGTAAACCGCGACGCTCTTGATGCCTAACTCCTGGCACGCTCGGACGATACGGAGGGCGATTTCGCCGCGGTTGGCGATCAGGACTTTGCCTAACATCTCTAGCTCATAGCTCTTAGCTCTTAGCTCTTGGGCCCTAGGGGCAGTACGGCGACAGACGCTCTTAGCGGCAAAGCTAAGAGCTAGGCCTGAGGACTAAGGCCTATAAGGGAATATTCCCATGCTTCTTCGGCGGATTCTTGTCGCGCTTGGAGACAAGAGCGTCGAGGGCATCGATCAGCCGCGGCCGAGTTTCTCGCGGATCGATGATGTCATCGAGGTAGCCGCGCGACGCCGCGACGTAAGGGTTGGCGAACTTCTCCGTATATTCGGCGACGCGCTCGTCCATCGTTCGTGCCGAATCGCCGGACTCGTCGATCTCGCGTCGGAAGAGGATTTCCACGGCGCCCTTGGGTCCCATGACGGCGATCTCCGCGGTCGGCCACGCGACGTTGAAATCGCCGCGGATGTGCTTCGAGCTCATGACGTCGTACGCGCCGCCGTATGCCTTACGAGTGATCACGGTGAGCTTGGGGACTGTCGCTTCGCAAAACGCATAGAGCAGCTTGGCGCCGTGGCGAATGATGCCGCCGTGCTCCTGAGAAACACCGGGCAGAAAGCCGGGAACGTCTTCAAACGTGACGAGCGGAATATTGAACGCGTCGCAGAACCTAACGAACCGTGCGCCCTTGACGGACGCGTTGATGTCGAGCACTCCGGCGAGGATGGCCGGCTGATTGGCGACGACGCCGACGCTGTGGCCGCCGAGGTGTGCGAAGCCGCAGACGATGTTCTGCGCGTAGTCGCGGTGCACTTCATAGAACTCACCGTCGTCGACGACGCGGCGGATCACATCGTGAATGTCGTACGGTTTGTTCGGATGATCCGGCACGACGTCGAGCAGGGATTCGTCGCGCCGGTTCTTGGGGTCGTTCGTCGTGCGCCGCGGCGGATCGTCGAGGTTGTTCTGCGGGATGTAGCGAAAGAGCTCGCGGATGCGAGTTAGGCACTCCAGCTCGCTGTCGCACGCAAAATGGGCCACGCCCGAAGTGCCAGCATGCGTGTCGGCGCCTCCAAGCTTTTCCATCGTGACGTCTTCGTGCGTCACGGTCTTCACTACGTTAGGCCCCGTGACGAACATGTAGGACGAGCCACGCACCATGTACACGAAATCGGTGATCGCCGGCGAGTAGACGGCGCCGCCAGCGCATGGTCCCAGAATCGCGGAGATCTGCGGAACGACGCCTGACGCGAGTGTGTTGCGCAGGAAGATCTCCGCGTAGCCGCCTAGCGAGACAACGCCTTCCTGGATTCGCGCGCCACCGGAATCGTTGAGGCCGATCACCGGTGCGCCGTTGCGCACCGCGTGGTCCATCACCTTGCAGATCTTTTCGGCGAACGCTTCCGAGAGCGAACCGCCGAAGATCGTGAAGTCTTGCGAGAAGACGTACACGAGCCGACCTTCGACGCGGCCATAACCGGTAACGACGCCATCGCCGAAGAATTTCTGCGCGTCGAGACCGAAGTCGTGACTGCGGTGCGTGACGAAGCGATCGAACTCGACAAAGGTCCCGTCGTCCAACAGCAGGTCGAGTCGCTCGCGTGCGCTGAGCTTCCCCTTCTCGTGTTGTGCCTTGAGGCGGGCCGCTCCCCCGCCCTGTTCAGACTGCGCCCTGCGTCGCTCGAGAAGCTCGAGTTTTTCGCGCATTGTCATGGCGGAAAACTACTCGGTCAAAGGTCAGAGGTCAGAGGCCAAACGCCAAAGCGACGAGGGACTCTCGGGTCGTTGCCTTGACCTTTGACCCTGGCCTCCGATTGAAGTTAGGCAAAACAAGGGGGCCCCATGATTACCATGGAGCCCCATTGTGCAGACGTGGCAGATCTATTCGTCGACGTCGAGATCGATGTCGGTTGGCGCCGGCGGAGGATCGTCGCTGTAGATCTTGACCGGCCCTTCAGGACGCGGCGGCTGCTCGGCTGGGATGTCCGTAACGCCCAGGACGATGCGGCGGTGAATCGGATCCACTTCGAGCACGCGCACGTTCATGTTCATGCCTTCGTACACGACGTCGGCGGGCGAGTCGATCGCCTTCTCGCTCGGCAGGTGTGAGAGCGGAACGAAGCCTTCGAGATCGTTCCCCATGTCGACCACGACGCCCTTTTCCATCAGGCGCGCAACCTTTCCGGGGAGCTCCGTGCCGACCGTGTACGTCTCGCCGATCGAGAGCCACGGATCCTCGGTGGCCTGCTTGAGGCCTAACGAGATTCTCTTGTTCTCGGCGTCGACGTTGAGCACGACGACTTCGACGGTGTCGCCCTTCTTCACGACCTCCGACGGGTGCTGAACGCGTTTGGTCCAGGACATGTCGGAGATGTGAATGAGGCCGTCGATGCCCGGCTCGATTTCGACGAAGGCGCCGAACGAGGTAAGGTTGCGGACCTTTCCCGACACGCGCATCCCGACGGGATACTTGAGCGGGAGGACCATCCACGGATCCTGCTCGGTCTGCTTCATGCCGAGCGAGATCTTCTCTTCGTTGGGATCGACCTTGAGCACGACCGCTTCGATCGTCTCGCCGATGGAAACGATCTTGGACGGATGCCTAACGTTGCGCGTCCAGCTCATCTCGCTGATGTGCACGAGCCCTTCGATGCCCGGCTCCAGCTCGACGAACGCGCCGTAGTTGGTGATCGAGACGACCTTGCCGGCCACGCGCGTGCCGACCGGGTACTTCTCGATGACATCCTTCCACGGATACGGCTG
>DATBKN010000115.1:0-14813 GCA_036555845.1 Gemmatimonadaceae bacterium
AACCGAGAAGAGCACCACCTTGCAGGCCTCGCCGAGGTCCCATGCCGCTGGGCACACGAGGTTGCCCACATTCTCGATGAATAGGATGTCCGTCTGTTCGAGGTCGATCGCGTGCAACGCCTCGTCGATCTGGCGCGCATCGAGGTGGCACGCCCCCGCCGTGACGACTGCTTGCACGAGGTTGCTGGTGTGGCGTGCGATGCGGTCGGCGTCATTCTGCGTTTGCACGTCGCCGGCGACGACCGCGATACGCAGCTCGCTGCCTAACGCGTCGAGCGTGCGCTCCAGCAGCGTCGTCTTTCCAGCGCCTGGTGACGATACGATATTGAGCGCCACCACGCCGGCATCTTCGAGGCGCCGCCGCACGGAGGCGGCGATCTCGTTGTTACGGGCCATCACGGCCTCGCGAACCTGAATCTGCCTAACGGGCATCGTCCACCTCGAGATAGTCCAGGTGTAAGTCATCACCGGCCGTGTGCGTGATCACTGTCTTGGCTCCGCCGAACGGTGGCTGGGCCAGCAGCGCGTCGAGGCAGAACTCCAGGCTCGCCGGCTCCACGCCCGACGCGTGACCTACGGTCAGGCCCACTCGCGTCACTTGTCGCAGAGCGTCGCTGCCGAGTTTGTCCTCGGCCATCTGGCACACCGACATCGCGATGCTCAGCTCATGCATGCGCGCTCAGGCGTGCGCGGTGCGCAGTCATGCCCCCAGAGCTTCAGCTGATACACGACGTTGGACACCAAAGAGTCCATGCGCTCCGCGACTCGGCGCGAGAGCGGCGCACCGAATTCGATCTTCTCCGGCTGAAGGCCCAGGGCCACCATCCTGTCCGGAAGTCGGTTGCGCAGCTCGCTGAGCGCCAGCACTTCGGCGACGTCGATTTGATGCGGTGAGACCTTGAGCGCGAACGCCCGTGGAATCTCATCGCGGGCAAGCTCGACGTCCGTTCCTGGCGGCATCCCGAAATCAATGGCGTCGATGAGCAGGAGCGACTCGGCGTCCTCGATCGCTGGAAGGAGTCGCATCCCCCACGTTCCGCCGTCGACGAGCTCGACAGTGGATGGAACTTCCCAATCATCACGCAGCCGCTGCACGGCGACGATTCCCAATCCATCGTCTCCCATCAGCGGATTGCCCAACCCGATGACAGTCACGCGCTGGCGTTTTTCGCGCGCCGATCCGTCAGCCATCGATGAACTCCTTGTCTTTGGGCACGAAGCGGCCGCCGCTGATGATCGACGAAATAGTGCCGCCGCGCTCCAGCAAGTCCGCGCGGATCGCCAGGTAGATGTGGATAGGGACGAAGATCAGGAAGAACCAGGTGAGAACGTGATGCACGAGCCTAACGACTTGCATCCCGCCGAACAGCTGTGGCACCCACAGCGTCATGGCTCGAATGAGACCGCCAGGATTCGATTGTCCGTACATCGCGAAACCAGTGATGGCCATGACCAGACCGATCAGGTAGACCGTGGTGTACGCGAACTGCTGCAACGGATTGTGTCCGATGTAGTGCGGCGCGCGTTCCGGGTGAATCATCAGATAGAACTTCACCTGTTGGAACAGGTTGATCCAGTCGCGCTTGCGGACGGGAAATAGCGCAGGGAAGCGCTCGTACTTGTTGCCTGCGACGAGCCAGTAGACCCTAACGATTGCGGTCGCAACGAGAACGCCGGCGGCGAGGAAGTGCAGGAAGCGCATCCAGCCCACGAAATAGCCGCCCGAGATCTGTCCTTGCGGAAAGAAGTACGGACGTCCGATCGCAAAGCCCGTAAGAATGAGTACGAGAATCGAGACGCCAGCGGCCCAGTGCATCGCGCGGATGGGCCAGTGCCACATGTACACCCAGCGGTAGTTGCCGCTGGGCGCCGGCACATCGTGCTCCAGTACGTGCACGAGTGAACGTGGAGCCGGAGATCCCGCGGACGTGGTCATTGGACTCGCACCCGCGCGACGACGTTGCCTGTTGCATCGATCACGTGAACTCCGCATGCCATGCACGGATCGAACGAGTGCACGGTGCGGAGGATTTCAATGGGCCGCTCCGGATCCACCAGCGGATGGTTGTCGACGAGAGCCGCTTCGTATGGACCTGGTCGCCCTTGTTCGTCGCGTGGAGAGCAGTTCCACGTACTGGGAACGACGCACTGATAGTTCGCGATCGTTCCGTCTTTGATGCGCACCCAGTGGCCTAACGCTCCGCGCGGCGCGTCCATGAAGCCATAGCCTCTGGAGTCGGCCGGCCAGGAGCCGGGTTCCCACTTGGCGCCGTTGAAGGTGCGCACGTCGCCGCCTTTGATGCGCGCGACCATGTCGTTGTACCAGACCGGGAGCTGCCGCGCCAGAAGCACCGTTTCGATGCCTCGGGCGGCTGTCCTGCCTAACGTGGAGAAGAGGGCCGCCGGACCGACACCCAGCTTGCCGAGCGCCTCGCCGACGAGGGCTTTTGCTTCGGCGTGGCCCGAGCCGTATGCCACGAGCATGCGCGCGAGCGGTCCCACTTCCATGACCTGACCGTCGTAGCGTGGGGCCTTCATCCACGTGTACTTCTTCTCGTCCTGCAGGTACGTCCACGGGGTGGGGGGCCCCGTGTACTTCGCCTTCGTTTCCCCTTCCCACGGATGCAAGCCAGCCGAATCGCCCTGGGAGTACTCGTACCATGAGCTGGTGATGTACTCGGCGACCTTCGTGTGGTCGTACGGATGGATCTTCGTTAGGTCTCGATCGAGAATGATCCCGCGCGGGAAGTAGAACGAGGCCGCATCCTTGATGTCTGTGCGCGGAAACTCACCGCACGCCATGTAGTTCCGCACACCGCCGCCAATCCCGGCCCATTCTTTGTAGAAGCCGGCGATCGCGACGAGGTCGGGCCAGTACACCTGTTCCACGAAGCGCTGAGCGCGCGCGATCATGTCGTGGACGTCGGTGAGTCGTTCCGCGTTGATCGTCGCGGTGCTCTCGAGATTGATCGCCGAGGCCATGCCGCCGACGAGAAAGTTCGGGTGCGGGTTCTTTCCGCCGAAGATCGTGTGCAACCGGATCACGTCACGCTGCCAGTCGAGCGCTTCGAGGTAGTGCGCCACGGCGATGAGGTTCACTTCCGGCGGGAGCTTGTACGCTGGATGCCCCCAGTATCCGTTGCTGAAGATTCCCAACTGCCCACTTTGCACGAATGTCTTCACGCGGTTCTGCACTTCGCGGAAATACGTCGCCGAGTTGTTAGGCCACGGCGAGAGCGAAGCAGCGATTTGCGCGGCACGCGCGGGATCGGCGTCCAGCGCCTTGGTGACGTCGACCCAATCCAGTGCATGCAGGTGATAGAAGTGAATCACATGATCCTGCACGTACTGCATGCCGATCATCAGGTTGCGGATCGTGTTCGCATTTGGCGGAATGTCGATGCCGAGCGCGTCCTCGACCGCGCGAACCGACGCAATGGCGTGGACCACGGTGCACACGCCGCAGATCCGCTGCGCGAACGCCCAGGCGTCGCGCGGATCGCGGCCCTGCATAACGAGCTCGATGCCGCGAAATTGCGTGGATGTCGCCCAGGCATTCGCGATGCGACCGTTTTCGGCGCGCGCCTCGATACGCAGGTGCCCTTCGATCCGCGTGATCGGATCGACCACGACCTTAGTTGGTGCCATGGCCGTCTCCTTCGCGTCCACTGGTTGGAGGATTTGTTCGATCAGGCGGAGGTGCTGCACCGCCGTTCAAGACGGGAAGCTCGCGCGCGGCGCGTCGGGCACGCATTTGCTGCACGCCCGTTGCCGCGGCGTGCGCGAGAACGCCTGCGGTCGCACCCACAGCGAGTGCCGCGCCGAAAAGGTCAGCGTTACGTTCGACGCCCACACCTGCCACGTTAGGCAGCCGCGTGTAGAACGGCGTCATCGTATCCCAAAAGTTCCGCTCCGTACATCCGATGCATGGGTGCCCGGCACCGATCGGGAAGCTCGTCCGCGTATTCCACATGAAGATTGGGCACGGCGAGAAGACCGCCGGGCCTTTGCATCCGACGTGATACAGACAATATCCTTCGCGCGCCGCAGCGTCGTCGAATGCTTCGACGAACTGTCCCGCGTCAAAGTGCGCGCGGCGCGGACACTGATCGTGAATTCGTTTGCCATACGCGAACAGCGGGCGGCCGTCGCTGTCCAGCTCGGGCACACGTCCGAACGTCAGGAAATGAACGACCGTCGCAGTGACTACGTCGCCGATCGGGGGACAGCCAGCGATGTTCACGACTGCCTTGTCCTTCACGATGTCGCCAACACCGACAGCACCGGTTGGATTGGGGCGCGCAGCTTGGATGTTCCCCCAGTGCGCGCACGCACCGACCGCTATGACGGCGGCGGCTCCTGCCGCTGCCTCGCGCAGGACGACTTCCGCCGTGCGTCCACCGATCGTCGTGTAAATACCGTTCTCCGCCAGCGGCACCGACCCTGTGACGACGAGAAGGTACTTCCCTTCGTTCTGCGCCATCGCGTCCTGCAACGCTTTCTCGGCCTGGTGCCCTGCCGCTGCCATTAGCGTGTGCTGGTAATCGAGCGAGACGACGTCCAAAACCAGATCGCCGATCGTCGGCTCCGATGTGCGAACAACGCTCTCGACACACCCTGTGCATTCCTGGAGTTGCAGCCAGATGACACTGGGTCGCTTGATTGACTGAAGCGCCCGAGCCACCCGCGGCGCGGCCATACTGCTCAAGCCAAGAATCGCCGTGATCTCGCCGCAAAAAACAAGGAACTGTCGCCGCGAGACCTGACGACGTTCGAGGTGGCTAGTCAGCGACTCGCCCTCCCGCCAAGGGAGCGAACTCGGGATCAACACACGCCCCTCCTCTCCGAGAAGTGGAGTTCGGCGACTGGCCTACGGCCGCTGGCCGCCGATCAGCAAAGCCTGCCTGCGTTCGCGATACAATGAGGTGACCACTGGGTTGGCGATTGGGGGGATCTGCCTGAAAGCGCGTGCGGGTTTCGCTGACATCGACTGCCGCTCGCTCCGACACCGAGGCGAGCGCGAGGCGCCGATGTTCTCCTGCACTCAGCCGGGCAGGCTTTCCAAATGGATGAACTCCTCTTGATCGGGACAGCAAGCCTTTTGCTCGGTATGCGGCATGCGACCGATCCTGATCATGTTCTCGCCGTCGCGACGATTGTCAGCCGTGAGCAGTCGTTGCGCGGCGCCGCGCGCATCGGTGCAATTTGGGGACTGGGCCACGGATTCACTCTGGCTGCTGTTGGAGGAAGCGTCATCAGCTTTCGCCTCGTGCTTACGCCTCGCGTCGGGCTCTCGTTGGAGTTCGCTGTGGCTTTAATGCTCATGGTGCTCGGGGCTCTGGCGCTGTGGCGTCGCCGCTCAGCCCCAGGACGCCTAACGTCGCTTCGGCCGTTCGCTGTTGGCGTGGTCCACGGACTCGCCGGGTCCGCCGCCGCTTCGGTCCTGGTGGTGTCCGCGATGGCAGACGCGGATTGGGGGCTCGTATACCTACTCGTCTTTAGCGTGGGGACACTGGTCGGCATGACTATCATGACCAGTGTACTCGCCGCGCCGTCGCTGCTCGCTGGCCACCGTCGTTTGCACTGGCTGCAGGGGCTGCGTACAGCCGCTGGCGCGCTGACACTGGCGTTCGGCTGTTACCTCGCCTTCCGCATCGGCATCGTCGACGGTCTGCTGGTCCCATCATCTCACGACACGCCGTAGTGGCGCGACTGGGATAATCCCCTACTCATCTTCCGGCGTTTTCCGACGAGCACACGCTGCAGCTGTTCGTAAGCTCTTCGATGCCGCCACGATCGCGTGGCTCGTTTTTGTTCAGCCGATGGGAGAACCAGTATGAGCAGCATCGTGTCGCCCCAGCCCCCACGTATCGCGTTCCCGGTCAAGGCGCTCGCCAGGCAGATACTGAACCGAGCGCCCCGCGAATCTGCCAAGTCCGAGATCCAGATGCGCTTTGTCCCTCTGCGTACGTGCTACGAGTCTTGCACGCGACTCATCGGTCCGCGTGAGGCAGTCCTAGACTATGCAGCAGCGCTGTTCTCCGACGCGGCTACGCGACCCGGACCCACGCCACCACTCATGCTGGAAGAGGCGCACAGCGACGACGGCGGCGAGACGCTCTCGCTGCTCCTGTCGCGAGGGACGTACAGCAGCGACTGACGACGCTCGTTAGGTAGCTCGTGCGCCGCCCAGCGTAACGCGCCGGGCGCCGGCGACTGAGTCGGCGAGCGGTGTGTAGGGGTTCCCCTCACACACACCGATGGAAATCCTGGTTTCTCGCCTCTCCCAGGAATCGTTAGCCTGGTGAAGTTCGAGAACCAGAGGCCGCATGGGACGGCGTTCAGCGCCAGTGGCACATAAACAGCCTGCGGAAGACGCGCTCGATAGACTGCTGAGCGCCGAGGAAAATCTGGCGCAGCGGCTCGATGCTGCACGCGCTGACGCAGAACGGCTGTTGCAGACAGCGCGCGACGAAGCCGCGAGCGCCGAGGACGCGTGCGCCGCGACAATCAACGAGCGCAGCGTGGAGCGCGCCGCCGAGTATGCCGCGCGTTTGCAGGCGGAGTTGGCGGATATCCGGCTTGAAGCCGAGCGCGTCGCTGGGCATTTCGAGGCCGTCGATGACGCACGTTTGAACGGATACGTCGAGCTCGTGATCGCACGGCTTCTCGAGGTTGGGCGAAGTGAGGGGAATGGTGCGGAGGCCGCTCGATGATCATCCGCATGGCCAAAGTGCGCGTGCTCGGACCGCGTGCGCGGCTTTCCGAGACGCTCGCCGTGCTGCAGGACTTCGGTTTGTTACAGGTCGCTGAAGGGCCAGTGCGCGCGGGCCTGGAGCCGATGTCTCAGAGCGCGTTCGACACGCGGCGACGGCGCCAGCTCGCTCGCGTCATTGAAGACGCGCAGTTCGCATTGGACGGGCTTGGCGTTAGGCAGTTCGCCGGCGCGGTGCCCACGCCTGTCAGTGTCTCCGAGCTCGCCAGACTGGCGCGTCTGGCGCGCCGCGCGCGCAGTGGAGTAGCTCGGCTCGCGAACGATGAAGCGCGCTTGAATGAGGAACGCGCGCTCATTCAGCGATATCGCGATCTGCTCGACGCGCTGTCGCCCGAGCTGCACAAGATCTCACGCTCGCCACACGTGGTTACACATGCGGTGATCGTGCCCGCTACTGAACGTGCGGCGGTTGAAGAGCTCGTCTCGGCTCTCGCCACTCAGAGTCAGCATTCCATCGTGGCGCGGCTGCATCCGTTGCGCAGCGGTGAGCTCGTGCTCCTCGTCGTTATGCCGGAACGAGCGGCCGCGCACGTGGAGCGCGTCCTGGCTGACGCGAGGCTCCCTGAAGTCTCGTTGCCTTCGCAATTCCATGCGGCATCGCTGAGCGATGCAGTGCCGCAAATGCTCGCGAGACTTGAGGAGATTCCGCTGGAGCTCGCGCAGCTGGCAAAGGATCGCCAGGCACTGGCCCGCGAATGCACAGTCGGCCTGGAAAAGGCCTGCGCGGGCGCGCACGACGCGCTCGCACGACTCGAAGCCCTCGCTCGCTGTTCGACAACGTCCCGCGCTTTCGCCATCGAAGGCTGGGCGCCAAAAACCTCAGCCAAGAAGCTGATGCTCCTGCTCGAACGTCAGCTCGGATCGTCCGTCGCCGTCGAGGAACTGGCGACCGAAGAGTGGACCGGCGAGGACGTTCCAGTCGTGCTCACGAATCCGCGGCTTTTCCGTCCGTTCGAGACGTTCGTGCGGATGATGCCGCTCCCGCGTTATGGCTCGATCGATCCAACGCCATTTGTCGCTGTGTTCTTCCCGTTGCTGTTCGGACTGATGCTGGCGGACATCGGTTATGGAATCGTCCTCGCGATGCTCGGCCTGCTGCTGCATCGGCACTCACAGCCGGGATCGATACGTCGCACGGTGGCAGAAATCATGGGCCCATGCGCCGCGTTTACGATTCTGTGCGGCGTGCTCTTTGGCGAATTGTTCGGCGACTTCGGCCAGCGCACGTTAGGCCTGCGTCCCGTGTTATTCGATCGCGCGGAAGCGGCGACGGCGTCGCTGCTGGTTGCGATCGGACTGGGGATCGTCCATGTCGGCCTCGGCCTTGTATTAGGCGTCGTCGCCAAATGGCGCCAGGAACCGAAGCATGCCGTGGGAAGCGCAGTGTCGGCCCTCATGGTCGCGTTCATCATCCTCGCCCTGCTCGCCGCGCTCGAGGTCCTGCCGCACAACTTTCTTACGCCGAGCGTGATCGCGCTGCTCATCGCCTTCCCAATACTGGTGGCCGTCGAGGGCGCCATCGCGCCAGTGGAGTTTCTCGCCACGTTAGGCAACATCCTGTCGTACGCCCGTGTGATGGCGCTCGGCATGGCGAGCGTGATGCTCGCTATCGTCGCTAACCGCATGGCGGGCGCGGTAGGCAGCGCGATCGTCGGTCTTCTTTTCGCGCTGCTCTTCCACCTCGTGAATTTTGCGATCGGCATCTTCGGGCCGACCGTGCATGCGCTGCGTCTGCACTATGTCGAGTTTTTTGGGAAGTTCTACAGTCCGGGCGGGACGCCGTACCGTCCCCTCGCGCACTGGCGACCCACGCCGGCGGCGAGCTCACTTTGATTCTTGGGAGATAAAATGACTACCTGGTGGATTCCGGTCGCCGCGGCGGCATGCTTGGCGCTCAGCGCGATCGCGACCGCCTGGGCCCAGTCGCGCATCGGCGCGGCCGGCGCTGCGGCCCTGGCCGAGAAACCGGAGTTGAGCGCGACAGTCGTGATTCTCGTCGCCATCCCTGAAACGATGACGATCCTCGGATTCGTCGTCGCGATGATGCTGATTCTGCGGGCCTAACGCGCTCATGGCGATCGAGTCGCTCCTGGCAACGTTAGGCGCGGATGCCGAGCGCGCTGCTCGGCAGATCGAGGAAGACGCGCTCGCCGAGGCGCAGCGTATCCGCGCCGACGCCGCGGCGCGCGTGAGACGCCGCTGCGACGCAGCGCTCGCGACGCGGGAGGCGGAGCTTCGCGCGGCCAGCGATGCCCAGCGAGCGACGGTGCGGCGCGAGACGCGTGAGCGCATTCTGCAAGTGCGCAACGCGTTTCTCGACCGAGTCTTCTCTGCCGTAACGGCGAGGCTGCCGAGCATTCTCGAGGCACCATCACGCGCCGATGCGCTGCAACGGCTCGTGCAGGAAGCTGTCGGCTACTTTCCTTCGACGCCCGCTGTCGTCCGCTGCCGTCGCGCGCTTGCGGATCGCTTGAACGGAACTGGTCCAACGCTCGGCGTGTCCGTTGTGCCTGACGAGTCAGTGCCAGAAGGCGTTGTCGTCGCAGCCGTCGATGGTTCTCTCGCCGTCGACAATACGCTGATCGGGCGGCTGCGCTGGCTGCGTCCTGCATTGTCCATCGAGGTCGTCTCACGCTTCGAAGCCGAATCATGAGCCGCAACTGGGTGGACCTCGTAGCGCGCGTGCGTGGCCTCTCCGGACGCTTGCTGGGCCGCGCTCGACTTGCGGATATCGCGCGCTCGCGCGACTTGATCCAAGTCGCCGCCTCGCTCGACGAGGCGTATGGAGCAGCATCGGCGATTGTGGCGGGAAGCTCGGCGGAGCAGCTCGAGAACGCAGTCCGCCGCGCTGCAGCGCGATATATCCGCATCATCACGCGATGGTGCGGGAGTCGAGTGCGCTATCTGGAACCGCTCTTTCTGGATGAAGACCGCCGGAGTATCCGAGCCTTCCTCCGCGGCGCCGCCGCCAGCACGCCCTCCGCTGAGCGGCTTGCGGGTCTGGTGGCGACACCAGCGCTGCCCGAACGCGCGCTGGAAGAGCTCGCGCGCCAGCCGTCGGTGCGCGACGTGGTCGCACTGCTGCTCTCGTTAGGTCATCCGTTTGGTGCCGCGCTCGTGGACGAAGCGAAGCGCCCGCATCCGGATCTGCTGCGACTCGACCTTGCGCTCAACACGGAATATGCGGTGCGATCCACACGCGCCGTGCGGCGCGCACCGGCTGGTGATTCCGTGCGACGCGATCTCATGCAGCTCGTGCACGACAGGATCGATCTGGAGAATGCGTCCACGGCTCTGCAGCTCGCCGCGCAGCGTTCCAGCACAGAAGCGGCACAGTTCTATATCCCGTTCGGAAAACAGCTGGATCTTGCCGCGTTTCTAGCCGCTGCATCCGCTCCGAGCGCGGCGGGCGCAACATCGGTACTCAGGCGTGCCTTTCACGGCAGTCCGATGGCTCCCGTCTTCCGCGGCATGTTACACACTTCGTTCGAAGAGGCAGTGTTGCGAAGTGAGCAACGAAGCGCAGCCCATGCCGCGCGACGCGCACCGCTTGGCGTCGCGCCGATCATCGCCTTTCTGGTGCAGCTGCGCGCCGAAGTGCGAGACCTGCGATACATCATCTGGCGCGCGGCGTTAGGCGCTCCGTCGGCTGCGCCCGACATGCTGCTGACACTCGCATGAGCCAGATCCGCGCCGTTGGACCTGCGGCCGCGTGTGCCGGGTTTGCCCTGGCCGGAATTCCCGTTTCCGAGGCCTCCAGCGCGCGCGAGGCGGCCGCGGTGCTCGCGCCGCTCTTGGATCGTCGCGACATCGGGGTGCTGCTGGTTGAAGAAGGGCTACTCGGAGGCCTCGCCGATGCGGAGCGTCAGGCGCTCATGCGACAGCCAACGCCGGTGGTCGTCCCCTTCCCCGGACCGGCGTGGGGAGAGCGCGTATCGCCGGCGGAAGCCTACGTGCTGGAGCTGCTGCGGCGCGCGATTGGATATCGCGTGAGGCTGCGATGATGTCCACGCCGGTGGAGCCTAACGCATCCGACGCTCGCGTCGTGCGCATCGCCGGTGCGCTTGTCGAAGCACGTCCGGCGCGGCACGCCTTCCTTTACGAGCTCGCTTTCGTGGGCGAGCGTCAGATGGTGGGCGAAGTCATTCGCCTGAACGGCGAGACGGCCACGCTGCAGGTGTACGAAGACACGCGCGGCCTGGCGCTCGGCGAGCCGGTGCGCCTAACGCGCGGGACGCTCACGGCTCAGCTCGGGCCTGGCTTGATCGGTTCGATTCTCGACGGTACCGGACGCCCGTTGCAGCGTCTCGCCGACCTCGCGGGGGACTTTCTCGCCCCCGGTGCGGCGGCCCCGACGCTCGACCCGGCGCGCCGCTGGACTTTTGAACCATCGCTGCGCGCCGGAGCTGCCGTCACTGGCGGTAGCATCCTTGGTATCGTCCAGGAGCGGCCGGGTATCGCGCATCGCATCTTGCTGCCGCCGAACGTCTCGGGAGTGCTGGCCCGCCTGGACAGCGGTGATTTCACGGTCAGTGATGCGATCGGCGAATTGCAGGACGGCACGCGCCTAACGCTTGCCCATGCCTGGCCCGTGCGCCGGCCGCGCCCGGTGATGAGCCGCCTTGCCGGGGATCGCCCGTTTATCACGGGACAGCGCGTCTTCGATTTTCTCTTTCCGGTTGCCGAAGGGGGCAGCGCGGCCGCGCCCGGTGGCTTCGGCACCGGCAAGACGATCGTCGAACATTCCCTGGCGAAGTTCTCCGAAGCCGATGTCGTCGTGTTCGTCGGTTGCGGTGAACGCGGCAACGAGATGACGGACGTGCTGCACGAGTTCCCGCGGCTCATCGACCCGCGCACCGGCCAGCCCATCATGGACCGCGCGGTGCTCGTGGTGAACACATCCAACATGCCAGTCGCCGCGCGCGAAGCGTCGATCTTTTTCGGTGCCACGATCGCAGAATACTTCCGCGACATGGGGTATCGCGTCGCGATGATGGTTGACAGCATTTCTCGCTGGGCCGAGGCGCTGCGTGAAATCTCCGCGCGACTGCAGGATATGCCCGGAGAAGAAGGCTTTCCCCCGTACCTCGCGAGCCGCCTGGGCCAGTTCTTCGAACGCGCCGGGCGCGCACGCGCGTTAGGCTCTCCCGAGCGCGCTGGCGCCGTCACCATCATCAGCGCGATCTCTCCCCCGGGTGGCGATTTTTCCGAACCGGTCACGCAGGCCGCGTTGCGCGTCACCGGCGCGCTATGGGCGCTCGACTCGTCTCTCGCGCATCAGCGGCATTTCCCCGCTGTTGACTGGGGGACCAGCTACTCGCTGTACGCCGACGCCTGCTCACGCTGGTTCGCACGCGAGGTGGCGCCAGACTGGGGCGAGCTACGCGCCGACTTGATGGCCATGCTGCAGCGTGAGCGCGAATTGCGCGATGTTGCCTCACTGGTCGGACCGGAAGCGCTGGAGCCGCGAGACCGCCTGGTCATGGACGTCGCAGCCATCGTGCGCGAAGTACTGTTGCAGCAGCACGCGTTCCACCCGAATGACGCATCCTCCACGATACAAAAGACTTATGCCCTGGCGTCTGCCATCCGCAGTCTGTATCGCGCTGGTCTCGCAGCACTGGAGTCAGGACTGACGAATGAGCACCTGCACCTGGACGCCGCACGGCGCGCGCTCGTTAGGCTCCGGCAGGCGCCGGCTGATGAAACAGCGGCAGCCGCGCGCGATGCTCAAATGGCCGCCGAGGGCGTCGGCAAAGCAGCCGGTGCGCACAAACCGGTAGCCGCTGTCGCGGCAGGCGTCACATGAGGCGCTTGCCACGCACTTATCACGGCGCCACTTCGGCGGCCGGCCCGCTCCTCTTCCTCGCTAATACGGAGCGAGCGGCACTCGGTGAGTGGGTCCTCATTCGCTCGCAGGGTCAGCGCGACAGACGTGGCCAGGTGATCGAGGCGGGGAGTGCGGTCACGGTGGTCCAGGTCCTCGACGATACCGTCGGCCTCGCACCCGCGGAGGCATGCGTCACCCTAACGGGAAACGTCGCCACGGCGACAGTCGGCGCAGAGCTGCTTGGCCGGGCATTGAGTGGCGTCGGCGTGCCGATCGATGGACTTCCCGCCCCGGTTGGCGCTGCCATCCGTCCGGTCGATGGCGCTCCGATGAATCCGGCGCGACGCTCGCCACCTTCTGATTTCATCGAGACGGGGATCTCGGCGATCGACGGTCTCAATACGCTGGTCCGCGGACAGAAGCTGCCGATCTTCGTCGGCCCGGGACTCCCTGGGCTCGAGCTCGCCGCGCAGATCGTCGAAGGAGCGCGCGCTCCGCACGGCGAACCGTTTGCAGTCGTTTTTGTCGCCGTCGGAATCACCGCACGCGAAACCGAAGAGTTCCTCGGCCGCTTTCAGCACAGCGGTGCGCTCGAGCATACGGTCCTGTACATAAATGAAGCGAGTCATCCAGCTGTAGAACGACTGCTCGCGCCGCGCGTTGGCCTAACGGCAGCCGAGTATCTCGCATTCGAGTGCGGCATGCACGTGCTGGTCGTCATCGCGGACGTTACGCACTACTGCGAAGCGTTGCGTGAGATCGCGACCGCGCGCGAAGAGATTCCTGGGAGGCGTGGCTATCCGGGTTACATGTACACCGATCTGGCCAGCCTGTACGAACGCGCGGGCGTTCTCGAAGGACGTGGGGGATCCATCACGCAGATCCCGATCGTGACAATGCCAGATGACGACATCACACACCCAATCCCGGATCTCACGGGCTACATCACCGAAGGACAGATCGTGCTCGACCGTGACATGCACCGGCGCGGGTTATACCCGCCGATCGACGTGCTTCCGTCGCTCTCGCGTCTCATGAGCGCGGGGATAGGCGCAGGGAAGACGCGCCCTGAGCATCGCGAATGGTCGGATCAGATCTACGCGATATATGCACGCGGGCGCGAAGCGAGAGTGATGGCGGCAATCCTCGGCGAATCAGGCCTCCCGCCCGCTGAGCGCCGCGCCCTCGCGTTCGCCGAGCGCTTCGAGCGTGAGTTCATCGCGCAGGGCCGCGAGCGTCGCTCCATTGGCGAGACGTTCGAGTGTGGCTGGCGCCTGCTCCAGGATCTGCCGCATGAGGATCTACTGCGCCTTAGCGATACAACCTGGAACGCACGGCTCGCGTTAGGTACCGCCAGGGAGGACCCGTGACCGCGCGCCTCGCGCCGACGCGTGTCAACTTGCTGCGCGCTCGACGCCGTCTCGCTCAAGTTCTGCGCGGAACAGCGCTCCTGAAGCGCAAACGCGAGGCTTTGGTGCGCGAGCTATTCCGGTTGGCACGTCCCGCGGCGGATGCGCGCGTGCGCATCGCCGAGGGCTTTACTGAGGCGTACGATTCATTGCTGCACGCGCTCGCGATGCATGGACGGTCTGGGTTGCGCGCGATCGCTGGTCCGTCGCGGATCCTCGACGTGCAGGTCGATCCCGCCCAGATCTGGGGGATCACGGTTTCGGAGATTTCCGGCCGTCCATCTATTCAGCGCATGTTGGACGCGCGTGGCATCGCTCCCGCTTCAGCGGGACCGGCTACATCGGAGACCGCTCATCGATTCGAAGCGCTCACCGAGCTACTTATCGATGCCGCGGCGGCCGAACAGCGTATTCGTCGCATCGGGGACGCGGTCGCGCAGCAGACGCGCCATCTCCGCACGTTGGAGCAGCGACTCACTCCCGAACTGGAAGGGCAAATTGCCGTGGTGCAGGCAACACTTCAGGAACGCGAGCGTGAAGAGTATTTGCGGCTCAAGCATCTGCAGCAGCGCTCGAAGCGACGCGCCTAACAGTCACAATCCGGCGACTTCTTGATTCTTGGGAAGCCTGCTGGTCAATTCTCGGGAGAGGTCTCTTTCAAAGGATGATGCCATGACTGTCCGATCCGGCATTTATATCGTCCCGACCCATCGCTGGTACATCGAGCGCACGGTGTGGCTCATCGCTGGCACAGTGCTCTTGATCTGCACAGCGCTCGCGACATTGCTGCAGCCGCTGT
>DATBKN010000116.1:0-4155 GCA_036555845.1 Gemmatimonadaceae bacterium
CCGCTGCTGCCGCGGACTACTGGTCGAGCCCCGACTCGTTAGGGCTCGAGTGGTGCTCTGAGACGATCGTCGGACCGCATGCCACGCCGGGAGCAATCCGAACATCAGGCCTGCCACGAACGTGATCATGAACGTGAATGCCAGCACGGGGCTCAGGAGCGCGACATCGTGCACGCGTGGCAAGTTGGCCGGCGCGAGCCCGACAACGACCTGCAACAGCGCGTACGCGATCAGTACGCCAACCACGGCCGAGCTGCCGTAGAGTAGCAGCATCTCGACGACGATTTGCCTGATCAGCCGCGGGCGGCTTGCGCCTAACGCTGTGCGGACTCCGAGCTCACGTTCGCGCACCGTGAACCGCGCCAGGACCAGGCTCGTGACATTCGTACACGCGATCAAGAAAACGAGTGTCGCGCCGGCGAATACGAGCCACACGGCACGCCGCACTTCGCCGACCGTTTCATCCAGGAGCGAGGAAATCCCAATCCCGCGATTCGCGTGGGTATCGGGCAACTGCTGTGCGAGGCCATTCGCGATCTCATTCATGTCGGCCTGGGCCTGCGCTGCGCTGATATTCGGCCGCAGGCGCCCGATAACCTGCAGATAGCGCGACTCGCGATTCACCGGGAGGCCGTCCGGGTTGCTGCCACGGAACGGAAACGGCGTCCACAGCTCGTAACGTGTGCCCGGGTATGCGAACCCCGCCGGCATCACACCGATGACTGTAAACGGCTTACCGTTCGCGATGATTGTGCGACCAACGGCATTCGGATCTCCACCGAAGCGTCGCATCCACAGACCGTGGCCCAGTATGATCACCTGATTGCGCCCGGCTTCGTTCTCCTCAGGGCGAAACGCGCGCCCGAGTGACGGCCGCACACGGAGAACATCGAAGAGTTCGGCCGAGATGAACTGGCCGAGGACGAATTCGGGGTCGGATCCGCCCGAGAGCGTAAAGGACGTCCCTCCGTGCGCCGCTAGACTCTCGAATGCGCGCGTGCGCTCTTGCCAGTCGAGGAAGTCGAGCGGTGCCGCGCGCGTTCGACCGACCGACTCGCTGGTCTGATAGACCGTGTAGAGCTTGTCGGCCTCAGCGTACGGCAAAGGCTGAAGCAGAACACCGTACACGATCGCAAAGAGTGCCGTGTTGGCACCAATGCCTAACGCCAATGTGAGAATCGCGGCGAGAGCGAAACCCGGCGTGCGCACGAGTCCCCGCGCTGCATATCGGGCATCCAGCCACGCGGTCTCGAGACGAACGAACACATCGACATCACGCGTGCGATCGCGCAGCGCGGACGGATTGCCTACTTGACGCACAGCCTCGCGCCGAGCGTCAACGGATGTCATTCCGCGCCGCTCGTGCTCGCGCGCTCGCATCTCGATGTGGAAGGCGAGCTCGTCAGCGATATCGCGATCGAGACGACGGCGTCGGAACGTGTTGAGAATGCGCGTGAATCGTGACATGAACTCACCTCAGGCAAAACGCAGCACGCGGGCCACACCTTCCGCCAGGCGCTCCCAATTCGCTTGCTGTTCTACGAGGCGCCGACGCCCTTGCGCCGTTAGGCGGTAGTACCGAGCGCGCCGATTCGTCTCTGATGCTTGCCACTCCGACCGGAGCAGTCCTTCCTGTTCCAGGCGATGAAGGGCGGGATAGAGCGAGCCCTCCTCGACGCGCAGCAACTCATCAGAGGTCTGGTGCAAGCGCAGGACGATGCCGTACCCGTGAAGGGGTTCGTTTGCGACGGCGCGGAGGATCAACAGCTCCAGCGCCGCTTGCGGGAGGGCTGACGCATTCTTGGCGGCCATACCTAGTGCTCTAGGGTGGCACGGACGACCCCTAGCCGTCAAGGGGTCGGAGGTCGTGGCGTCGAGGATGGCGAGCTGCAGTTGCTACATGCGATGTGTCCGTCTGGACACGGCACCCCTCCTCGCGCTGTGTCCGGGCGAACACGATGCGGCCCACGCACAACAGGCCGTGAGCAAGAACCTCGTTGAATGCCAAGCAGTTACGGGATCGCGTTAGGTGCTGTCGGCGATGGGTCCGCGCTTGCGCTACGTGTGGGCGTCGCTTCACCACACAGCGCCTCCGGGCGCACTTCAAGGAGGATCAGATGTCTCGCGTCATGCTCGCCGCTCGCCCTAACGACTATTCGCAGGTGGCGCGCGCGGCTCTCTCACTCGCCGCGCTCGCGCTCGTCGCGACGGCGTGCGGCAAACAGCAGGATGAAGTTCACGGCGACACCAGCACGACCGTGACGACAACGAACGTCGACTCCGGGCTCGTGACGTCGACCGGGATTCCGGCGAACGTCTCATTCGCCGAGGCGGAGTCGGTGTACAATGGACGCCGCTACGGGGAGGCAGCGGCGATGTTTGAAACGTACGTTCAGCGCAAGCCGGACAACGCGTATGGCCACTACATGCTCGGCCTCTCGGCGTGGAAGGCCGGAGAGCTGGACCGTGCGCGCAGCGCCTTCGAGCGGTCGCTGGAGCTCGACGCGAAGCACGTCAAGACGCTGCTCAACCTGAGCCGCGTGCTGATCGAGCAAGGGAAGCCGCGCGATGCGCTGACGCACGTCACGACCGCGGTGCAGCTCGACTCGACGTCCGGCGAGGTGCACCGGATGATGGGGCGCGTGCGGACCGAGCTGCGTCAGCCTAACGAGGCCGTCGAGTCGTACCGTTTGGCGCTGTCACTTCAGCCGACCGACGTGTGGTCGATGAACAACATGGCGCTGGTGCTCATCCAGCAGGAGCGTTTCGACGAGGCGCTCCCGCCGCTGGCGCGGGCGGTGCAGCTCGACTCGAGCGTTGCTTCGTTCCACAACAACCTCGGCATCGTCCTCGAGCGCACGGGGCACTACACGATGGCCGCTGAGTCGTACCGCAAGGCGCTGTCTGTCGACAGCAGCTACAGCAAGGCGACATCGAGTCTGGCGCGAGTCGAGCAGCGTGTCGACGATCCGTCGGTGAGCCCGATCAACCTCACAGAGTTGGCGGAGACGTTCGATCGTGAAATTCGCACCTCGGTGGTGGTTCGCCAGCCGTAACACGAGGAGGACAGCGAACTGGGTAGCCGCGAGATCACTCCTCGTGGCTACCCAACTCGTGTTGTTAGGCGCTCACGCGTCCGCGCTGAAGCGCGAGAATCGCCTCGAGCCCGCCTCACTGCTGTGTCTTCCGGCGAATCTCATCTTCCCAGTGCTCCACGACGACGACCTGGCCGCGCTTCACGCCATCCGCACGCTGCACCATGAGGAAGCGCTGGTCGTCGCCAGACACGTCGTAATTACGCCGAGAGATCGAAGTCTGAATGAAGTCCGATGCGTTGAAGAGCACGCGTGAACTTTGCACGGCGAATGATGGCGCCGTCGTGACTTGTGCGGCCACCATGTTCGACCGCAGGTCGAGGTAAAACAATTCATCGCCGCGGTGCGACCAGCGAGGCGTCATGCCGCCGGTTGTTGAGATAGGCCATTTGGCCGAACCCGGCGCCGCCAATGGCGAGACGTAAACCTCGAAGCGGCCCGACTCATTCGACGCATACGCCAGCCACTTACCGTTAGGCGACACGGCGGGTGAGTATTCGGCACCGGGCGCGGCGACGAGCGGCGCGGCGCCGCTGTCGATCCCGGGATGAAACCTGAGGATGTCGCCGGCGCCAGCTGTTGCCGTCGTGGTGCGCACGAGTAACGCGTTGTCACCTGGCACCCATACTTGCTCGGACAGCGGGCGGCGACTTTGCAAGACGCGCTCTGCGTTTCCGATACCGTCGGCGCGCATGCGCCACACGTCGCCGGTGTTTGCTCCGGCGCCCGGCGACGCGAGAAAGCTCACCCAGCGTCCATCCGGACTCCAAGCCGGCTCGGAGTTGTTGAGTCGCTGCTGGCCGGTGAGCCTGGTGGGAATGCCACCGCTCACCGGCTTGATCCAGATGTCGGTTTGCGCAGCGGCGCGCACTACGACTGCCACACGGGATCCATCGGCCGATAGCGTTGGGCTCGCGAACTCGCCCTTCCACGTGGGATCGAACGGTGCACGCGCTCCACTGCGCGTGACCCACGTGAGCTCGCGCCGCGGCCCGGCATCTTCGGTCGAATAGGTCAGCGTTCCACTCGCCGATATCGCGAAATCGATCGGCCCCACGAT